>JANOPS010000446.1:0-27666 GCA_031421995.1 Gemmatimonadaceae bacterium | reverse complement strand
TGCCATGCCCGTGACATATCCGCCCGATTGCCATGCATTTCATGGGTTGCGCTCTCATGACGAACGTGTATTCTACGCGCGTAAGACGACTGTTCCCACCTCGCGTCGCGCGGTCCGTCATGCACAACACGACGGCGTTCGCTGCACTTGTTCTCCATCCTTTGCCAGCCGAGTTCTCGTATGGAGCTACCTCGCATGACCTTCGAGCTCGAAGAGAGCGCCACGCAAAACGCCCGAATGAAGGTGGTGGGTGTGGGTGGCGGCGGCGGCAACGCGGTGAATCGCATGATCGAAGAGCACTTGGAGGGCGTCGAGTTCATCTCCATGAACACCGACGCGCAAGCGCTCTTCAACTCGAAGGCGGACGTCAAAATCCAAATCGGCCAAAAGCTCACTCGTGGATTGGGCGCTGGCGCGAACCCTGAAGTCGGTCGGCAGGCGATCGAAGAAAATCGCGAGGAGGCCAAGCGCGTGCTCGGAAGTGCCGATTTGGTCTTCGTCACGTGCGGCATGGGCGGAGGTACCGGCACTGGCGCGGCGCCGATCGTGTGTCAATTGGCGCGCGAAGCTGGAGCGCTCACGGTTGGTATCGTGACCCGTCCATTCTTGTTCGAAGGCCGCAAGCGGATGCGGCAAGCAGAAGAAGGCATTGCCGAGATGCGGAAGAACGTCGACACGATGATCATCGTGCCCAACGAGCGGCTCCTGGCGGTGGTGGGAAAGGGTATCCCATTCCATGAAGCACTCAAGAAGGCCGACGAAGTGCTGCTCAATGCGACGCAGGGCATTTCGGTGCTTATCAGCGCGACCGGCCTCGTGAACGTCGACTTTGCCGACGTCCGATCGGTCATGCAGGATGGCGGCTCGGCACTGATGGGCACCGGGATCGGTCGCGGCGAGAACCGCGCGATGGAAGCTGCGCAGCAGGCCATTGCCTCGCCGCTGCTCGACAACGTATCCATCTCGGGAGCGACCGGTGTGCTGGTGAACATCACCGGCGGCGAGGACCTCACGCTCGGCGAAGTGCACCAGATCAACGATATCGTCTACGACGCGGTGGGCGACGACGCGAACTTCATTTTTGGCGCCGTCCATGAGCCCGCGATGATGGGTGAGATTCGGGTGACCGTCATTGCCACGGGTTTTGATCGGGTCCTTCAAGGGAGCGCCGGCAACGGCCATACCTTTGGGGGTGGCCACCAGGGCAACCATGGCGGACACACGGGAGGCTATGCGGCCTCTCAGAGCGGCGGCTACGGCTCGGCGGGTAACTCGGGAAGTTTTGCCAACCCGAACGCCCAAAACCCGGCCGGAAGGAACCCCTCGGTCCTTCCGTTTCCGACTCGCGAGCGCCAAGTTCCAAGACCGGCATCCCAGCCGGCCCCCAAAACCTGGGAAGGAGCAACGCCGCGACAGCCGCGAGTCCCTCCCCCGTCGGCCGCTCCGTCGTCCAGTCATGATCTTGACGACATGGAAATCCCGACGTTCATACGGAGACAGATGGATTGAACCGGACGCCGCGTCGACTGTTTGTAGCCGCACTCTGCCTGGCGGTTGGGACAGTAGCGATTTCTCTCGGACGTCCGGTTCCCGAACGCCCCGCCGCGAGTGTGCTCGCTGCGGGGCCTCGCGTTTCTGTCGCTTCACGCTGGCGTACACGCGTCGACACCGTCAGCAAGAACGAGCCCATTGTAACCGTCCTCGAACGCGCGGGCATTCCGCGGGAGGACGCTGCCCGCGCCTTGCGCTCCGCATCGGCGCTCGATCCGCGACGGGTGCGTGCCGGGACGACGATCACCACCCGGACGAACGCCGATTCCGGGTCTGCCGAGATTGTCTTTCATCTCGCGATCGATCGACTCGTACGCCTGCGCCGCAATCCATCAACGGACTGGACCGAGACTGAGGAAATTCTTCCGTGGACCACCGACACGGTCGTCCTCGGCGGCGAAGTGCGAACCACGCTGGTAGACGCCGTAACACGCGACGCCTCGGCGTTTCCGGACAAGGTGCGCGACGACGTGGCCTACTCGCTGGCCGAAATCCTCGAGTACCGGGTGGATCTCAGTCGAGACCTCCAAAAAGGCGACACCATTCGATTGCTCGTGGAGCGCAAGACGGCGTCCAATGGTGCGGTCCGTCGAGGAAACATTCTCGCGGCGCGAATCACCGTTGCTGGACGCCGCATGGAGACGCTGCGCTTCGCGCGCGACAGCGGCAAGGCCAAGTACTTCGATGGTGACGGAAAATCGATGCAGGCGGCGTTCTTGCGCGCGCCGCTCGAGTTTCGTCGTATCTCCAGCGTGTTCGGATTGCGCAAACACCCGATCTTGGGCATATGGCGCGCACATCAAGGGATTGATTATGCGGCATCTTCCGGTACCAACGTCAGGGCTATTGGAGATGGTGTGGTCGTCTATGCGGGATGGAAAGGTGGGTACGGACGCGTGATCGAGATTCGTCACCGCAACGGGTACATCACGCGGTATGGACACCTCAAGGCGTTCGCCGGTGGCATTCGACGCGGAGCCTCTGTGAACATTTCGAGCACGATTGGCTACGTCGGGCAGTCCGGGCTCGCGACCGCGCCGCATTTGCACTTCGAGGTCCTGGTGGGTGGAGTCCATCGCAACCCGAAGGATGCGCTCAAGACGCTGGAGGGGGGAATGCCGATGGCGGCAGGCGACCGTTCCGCGTTCGCAGACCTGAAGACGCGTCTGTTCGCCAGACTCGACAGCACCACGAACGAGCCGTTCGTTGCACACTCCGGCTCGACCGGCGCTGGCTCGCGTGAACATGCCGGACGTGTTGTCGGCGAAAACTGATTGTTGTTCGGATTTGCCATCGCATTGTCCGCTTGTCGCAACTCGCGTTGAGATCCTCGTGAGGACGACGTGATCCGCTGGGCGTTGGCTGTCGGACTCGGTCTGCTGGTGGCATGGATCGCCTATGCGCGTGCCGCCTCGCCGGGGCAGCGCGGCCCTGTGGCCATGCTCGGTGCCCTTCGATGCGTCGCCGTCACGCTCATCACAGCGATGGTGTTTGGCGCCCCGTCCGCCCCGCCGCGTCCTGCCGCGCCATTGGTTGCTTTCGATGCGTCCGCCAGCTGGCGACGCGCCGGGGGGGATGACTCATCCACTGTTCGTGCGCTGCGCACAGCGTGGGCGAAAGCGCTGATCGAATTCGGAGGGGGCGCTGAAAGCGTGGCGTTGGTTGGTGACTCGCTCCGAGATATCAGTCGGGCTGACCTGGCGCGTGCGACACCAGACGACGCCTCGTCTCGCGTGCGTTCGGCGGTTGATCGTGCCGCCGCACTTGGTCGACCACTCGTCTTGATCACCGACGGTGAGGTCGATGACGCTGAAGCGCTCACCGACGCGCCCCTGGGCTCGCGCGTTCGAGTCGTGGCGCGCGCGCCGAAGCGGGATGTGGCCATCGCCGACGTGACCGTTCCCATGTCCGCAAGCGGAGGCGACACGCTGCAGGTCGCAGCGCTGCTCGCCGCCGGAGCCGCCGGTGCGACCGAAGGCACACTTCGACTTGAGCTCGACGGTGCCGCCAGTGGAAGGATCCGCGTGCCGGCTCTCGCACCGTTTGCGACCACGCGTGTCACGCTGCCCTTGCCCTTGCCGCGCGGGGCGCGGACCGCGCTGGTGTCTGCCATTCTCGAGATCGCCGGTGATGTGGAACCACGCAATGACACCCTTCGGGCGACGATCGAAGTTGGCGATCGGCCGCCGGCCGTCTTCGTCTCTACAGCGCCCGATCTTGATGTACGCGAGGTGCTCGTCGTGTTGCGCGGTGCGCTCGCGGTGCCGACTCGGGCCTACCTGCGTCTCGCGCCGGGGGTTTGGAGGGAGGAAGGCTCGCTCGCGTCAATCAGCGAGGCAGACGTGCGAACGCGAGCCGCAGCGGCCGGCATGTTGGTTGTGCACGGTGACACCGCATGGGCACCGCGCGCCTCTGGAACGACCCGCGCTGCGCGCGCGCTCTGGTCGCCCGCGCCGCCAACGGCGCTCGCTCGTGCCGGCGAAACGTCACGTGCGGCTGAATGGTATGCCAACGCCGCGCCACCCTCGCCGCTCTCCGGCGCGCTGTCAGGATTGCCGTGGGACAGCCTCCCGCCACTGACGCTGGCGGGACTTCCCAAGGGCGCGATCACCGTGCTCTCGGCCAAACTTGGGAAGCAGGGCGAGGCGGTCCCCGCGATCGCCGCACGTGATGATGCAGGCATGCGCACGCTGGTGATCTCTGGATCCGGATACGCCGGGTGGTCGATGCGAGGCGGTCGGAGCGCCGAGTCGTTTACCGCGCTCTGGGGCGCCATCTTCGATTGGTTGGCAGCTGGTCGCGGCGACCAGCGGGCCGCGCGCCCTGCTGCCGCGTGGACACGCGCCGGCGAGCCCGTGCGGTGGAGACGCGGTGGTGCCGACTCGATCGTTGTCGTGACGGTCACACGCCGAAATGCCGCAGCGCTGGCAGGTGGGTCACCCGACGCATCGCAGGTGCGCGGTGATACCGTGCAGCTGCGATTCAGTGCGGGGGCGGTGGAATCGGCATCCGCGCCGCTTCTGGCGGGAGTCTATGATGTGCGCACCGCGGGAGGTGCCTCCGTCTTGATCGTGAACGCCGCGCGGGAGTGGGTGCCGCGGGCGTCGACCGTGCAAGACGGCGCACTGTCTCGCGGCGCGCTCTCCACCGACGCGCCGCGCTTGTCAGATTCCTGGTGGCCGTTTCTTGTCGCACTCGCGCTGCTCTCCGTCGAGTGGATCGCGCGTCGTGCGGTCGGCTTGCGATAGCCTCTTCTCGTGGCGCGGCGTCCTGGCAGTGCACAGTCGCACGCCACTCCTGTTGATTTCTCCTGTCTGGTGATTCATGTCCCGTCTGTTCCGCAAAAAGGATGATCTGCCAAAGCGCTCGCTGTGGCAACGCGTCAAGGACGTGGTGCGCACCGATTTCGGCGTGCTCCTTCGAGGCGGCGTTGATCAGGGATCACTCGAAGCGCTTGAAACGCTGCTGATCGAGTCGGACTTTGGTGTGCCCACTTCGCTTGCGCTCGTCGCCGAAGTGGAACGGCTCGCCAAGCGCGGGGACGTGAAGACGGATGCGGAGTTTCGGGACGCGTTGGCCAATGGAGTGGAAGCGGCCTTGCGTCGAGGCAACGCCGACCCTGCGTTGACCTTCGCACCAAGCGGACCGACGGTTCTCCTGATCATCGGTGTGAACGGCGCCGGGAAGACCACGTTCATTGGAAAGCTATCGGCGCAGCTCAAGGCCGAGGGGCGCACCGTCCTGCTCGGCGCCGCGGATACGTTTCGCGCCGGCGCGATCGACCAACTTCGCGTGTGGGCGCAGCGCGCGGGCGTGGACTTTGTTGGTGGTGCTCCCGGCTCGGACCCTGCGTCGGTCGCATTCGACGCCGTGGACGCTGGTGTCACTCGCGGACGCGATGTGGTGATTGTTGACACAGCCGGAAGACTGCACACCAGTGACGACCTGATGACGGAGTTGCGCAAGATTCATCGGGTGATCGCCAAACGCCTCCCCGATGCGCCACACGAAGTACTGCTTGTGCTTGATGGCACGATTGGTCAGAACGCGCTCGCGCAGGCGCGAACGTTTTCCGCGGCAGTACCGGTGACTGGCCTGGTGGTCACCAAGTTGGATGGAACGGCCAAGGGTGGGATCGTGGTAGCCGTGCACGAAGCCCTCAACGTGCCGATCAAGTTCGTTGGGTTGGGTGAACAGCTCGGCGATCTTGCCCCGTTCGATGCCAAGGAGTACGCGCGGGAGCTTGTAGAGTCGTGAGCCCGTCGCCGCGCGGAACCGGTCCGTCCGGTGCCGGGCCGTTCGATAATCCGGGCGACAACGACCCGCGGCGTCGCCCACCGGCCAGATCGGCGCCGCGCATTGCCCTCGACACACCGGTGGCGTACCTCAAGGGTGTCGGACCCGTGCGCGCAGAGCTCCTCGCACGCATCGGCATATCGGTCGCGGGAGACCTACTGCGGCACGTGCCGCATCGCTATGAAGACGCGACGACCGTGACGCCGATTGTGCAGGCTAGCGTGGGCAACGATGTGACCGTGTTGGGCAAGGTGATTGCGAAAGGTGTGCTGCCCACGCGCAAAGGGCTGCGGGTGTTTCAAGCGGTGATTCAGGATGCCAGTGGCATGATCGAAGTGGCGTGGCCAGGGCAGCCTTTCCTTGATCGATCCATCAACAAGGACGACTGGCTGCTCTGCACGGGAGGCGTCCGCTTCTTTCACGGACGCCGACTCCAGCCACGCGAATTTGTCAATCTCGGTCCCGAAGAAGAGGGGACCTCGTCGGGTCGCGTCCTCGCGGTCTATTCAAGTACCGAAGGCTTGTCGGTACGGGTGCTTCGCGCCCTGGTACAACAGTACCTCGACACGCTGCTTCCGCTCGTGCGGGAAGCGTTGCCCGAGCAGATGCTGCGCGAGGCGAACGTCCCGCGGCTACCGGACGCGTTGCGCATGGTACACCGCCCGGCATCGGTCGCCGAGGCGTTGGAAGGCCGCGCGCGGCTGGCGTTCGAAGAACTGCTGTACGTGCAGATTCTGCACCGTCGGGCAAACCATCTCGCGCGGTCGTCACGCAAGGGCACCGCGTGTGTCAACAAACGGCTGCTCACGTCGCAACTGCGCGCGGCGCTGCCGTATACGCTGACCGGAGCGCAGGTACGCGCCATTCGGCAGATCGTTGGCGACATGGGCAGTGAGCGACGCATGCACCGCCTGTTGCAGGGAGACGTGGGAAGTGGCAAGACCATCGTCGCGCTCTTTGCCGCATTGTTGGCCATTGAGAACGACAAGCAAGTCGCGCTCATGGCCCCGACCGAACTGCTGGCGGAGCAACATGCGCGAACGATCAGCGGGTTACTTGCCCCGCTCGGCATTGCGCCCGTGTTGCTTACCGGTCGATTGGGGGCGAAGGAACGTCGCGCGGCGCTCACGCGGCTCGCGTCGGTCGAGTCGGTGTTGGCCATCGGTACGCACGCGCTGGTGCAGGAAGCCGTGGTGTTTGCCGATCTCGGGCTTGCCATCATCGATGAGCAACACCGGTTCGGCGTTGAGCAGCGCGCGGCGTTGAGTGACAAAGGACGGTCGCCCGACGTGCTGCTGATGAGCGCCACGCCGATTCCGCGTTCGCTTGCGCTTACGCTGTACGGCGATCTCGATGTCACCGTGCTTGATGAGCGCCCACCCGGACGACAGCCGATCACCACCGTGCATCGACGCGAGTCGGGGCGGGACAAGGTGATGGAGTTCGCCAACCACGAACTCGACGCCGGACGACAGGTGTACATCGTCTACCCGCTCATAGAAACGTCGGAGAAGATCGATCTGAAAGCGGCAACCGTGATGTACGAGGAACTCGTCGCTGGCCCCTTCGCCACTCGTCGAGTTGCGCTCTTGCATGGGCGACTGCCGGCTGATGCACGAGACGATATCATGCGGCAGTTCCGAGACGGTCACGTGGATGTCCTCGTGGCAACCACGGTGATTGAGGTGGGAATCGATGTGGCCAACGCCACCGTCATGATCATCGAGCATCCCGAGCGCTTCGGCCTGTCGCAACTGCACCAATTGCGCGGCCGCGTTGGCCGCGGCGGTGCGCAGTCGTATTGCATTCTGCTCGGGGATGTGGGCGTCGAAGCCGCGGAGCGGCTCGCGATGTTTACCGACACCGAGGATGGCTTTGCCATCGCGAAGGCCGATCTCGCGCTGCGTGGCATGGGCGATCTGTTCGGCGCCAAGCAACACGGGCTCCCGGCGTTCCGCATCGCCGATCCGCTCCGTGACGAGGCGCTGAACGAACTGGCGCGTGAGATCGCGGAACGACTGCTCACAACCGACCCCGAACTCACCGCGCCGGCGCATGCTCCGATGCGCCACGCGCTGAATGTCGGGTACGCCAGAGCGCTCGAGCTCTTTCGCGTGGGCTGACCCGCTGTTGAAGTCCTGCGGCGCGGCACCTAGTTTGCCACGATACCTTCTCTCTCCGACTCACGCTCATGATCTCGAACTCTGTCCATATCGCCGACCTTGGCGCGCACGTGGGATCCGTTGTCACGGTCCGTGCGTGGGTGTCGCACCTTCGCTCAAAAGGAAAGGTGGCCTTTGTGGTGGCGCGAGACGGGACCGGCATCTTGCAGGCCGTTTTGGTGAAGTCCGAGGTGCCCGAGGCGTCCTGGGAGGCGTTCGGCGGGCTGACGCAAGAGAGCTCCATCGCGCTGACGGGCGAGATCCGTGCAGACGCGCGCGCACCGGGAGGATTCGAGATGGGCGTCCAGTCGCTGGAGCTGATCGGCGCGAGTCCATCGGATTATCCGATTCAGCCGAAAGAACATGGCGTGGATTTTCTGCTCGACCATCGGCACTTCTGGCTGCGCACACCGCGCCAGGTGGCGATCATGCGCATCCGCCACGAGCTCGAACAGGCCGTGCACGATTTTTTCTACGCGCGAGACTTCATCCGGTGTGACACACCGATTCTCACGGCAGCAATCGGTGAGCGTGCCGGCTTGTTCAGTACCGAGTACTTCGAAGAGGGCACGGCGTACCTTGCGCAAACCGGACAGCTGTACGGCGAGGCGCTTGCCGCCGCCATGGGGCGCATCTACACCTTCGGACCCACCTTTCGCGCTGAGAAGTCGAAGACGCGTCGGCATCTCACCGAATTCTGGATGATCGAACCTGAGATGGCGTGGTACGATCAAGATGACAACATGGACCTGCAGGAGTCCTTTGTGCGCTACCTCGTTGGGCGCGTCCTGGAGCGTCGCGGAGAAGAGCTGAAGGTCTTGGAACGCGATACGTCAAAGCTCGATTGCGTGTCGCAGCCGTTTGTGCGGCTGGACTACGGTGACGCCGTAAAACTCGCGCAGTCGAAGGGCAGCGATGTGGTGTGGGGGGACGACCTTGGGGCGCCGGATGAAGCAATGATCGTCGATGAATACCAACGGCCGGTCTTCGTGGTGAACTACCCGAAGGAAGCCAAGGCCTTTTACATGAAGGAGAACCCGGCCGACCCGCGGACCGTACGCTGTGCCGATTTGCTGGCTCCCGAAGGACGCGGCGAGATTATCGGCGGCTCACAACGCGAAGACGACTACGACAAGATCCTTGCACGCCTGATGCACGAGGGTCTGCCCGTCGAAGCCTATGGCTGGTATCTCGATCTCCGCAAATATGGCACGTTCACACACTCGGGCTTTGGCCTAGGGCTTGAACGCACCATTGCGTGGATCTGCGGCATCGAACACATCCGGGAAGTCATCGCGTTTCCACGCATGATGGGTCGCATCGCCCCTTAGCCACGCGCCTCTCGCTCGCCGCGCTTCACGGCGTCCCAGTACACGTCTTGTTCCTCAAGCGAGAGCGTGGCGAGCGACTTGCCGTCGGCGTTGGCCAGCGCTTCCATCCGCGCATACCGGCGAACGAATTTCGTGTTGGTGCGGTCCAGCGCCAACGCGCCATGCACGCCCGTCTTGCGGCAGAGATTGACAACCGCGAAGAGCAGGTCGCCCAGCTCAGCCTCAAGAGCGTCGCCGTCGCGCACCACGCCGTCGCTGTCCAGCAATTCGGCGACTTCGTCGATCTCTTCGCGCACCTTCGATAAGGGTCCCCGTGCGTCTGGCCAATCAAACCCGACGCCGGCGGCACGATCTTGCAGTCGATGCGCGCGATGCAGAGACGGAAGGCCCAGAGGAATACCGTCCTCCAGTGAACTCCGGGCGGCCTTCGCGGCCTTCATCGATTCCCACGGCCGCTTCACGCCGTCGCCGTACAGATGCGGATGACGGAGATGCATTTTCGCCACAAGCGCGCCGGCCACGTCGTGCGGACCAAACGCCCCGCGCTCCTCGGCCACCACGGCGTGAAACAGCACCTGGAGCAACAAGTCGCCCAGTTCGTCCCGCAGGGGGCCATCGTCTTGCGCGGCGATTGCGTCGTCTACCTCGTGGGCTTCCTCGATCAGGTACGGACGCAGCGATTGATGGGTTTGCGCCCGATCCCACTCACAACGGGCGCGCAAATCGCGCATCAGCGCAAGCGCGTCGTCCAGCGACCGGGGAGCCGGTGCAGGGGCGGGCGGGGACTGTGAATCCATCGACATGTCCGGTGCGATCCTTTCGCGCAGACCGTGCGCGAGTATTGATTTGAAGATGCCGCGGTTACCCGCTTCCAACCAGCCAATATACGTCGACCGTTCCCGTGCATCGCTTTCTGCTTGGGTCGACGTGGATCTGAGCGCCGTTCGACGCAATCGTGATCGACTCCGAACACAGGCCCGACTGCCGATGGTGGCGATGGTGAAGGCAGACGGCTACGGTCTGGGGATGCTGCCCGTCGTGCGGGCGCTGGGTGCGACCTTCCGCGACGACGATGCCGCTGCCCCCCCCGCTGACACCCCGTGGGCGTTTGGGGTTGCGACGCTACAGGAAGCAGCGGGGCTTAGAGACGCCGGATGCCTAGATCGCATTCTGGTCACTACGCCGATCTCGCTGCGTGACCTCTCCGACGCGCAGGGGCTGGATGTCCGGCCCGCCCTCCATCGTGCGGAGGACATTGTAGCATGGTCGGCGCTCTCCGGCGGCGCGTGGCATCTGTCGATCGACACCGGGATGTCGCGCGCAGGCGTGCACTGGGACCAGGTCGCGAACCTGGTCTCGGTGCTGGCCGAGCATCCGCCGGAGGGCGTGTTCACCCATTTCCACTCCGCCGAGCGTGATGACGGGTCGCGGGAACAGCAGGAAACGCGCTTCATGGCGGCGCTTCGTGAACTCAGCGCTGTTGTGCCGGAACGCGCGGTCGTGCATTCGGACAACAGCGCCGCGATCGTTGCGCGGCGGAGTGGCTCACCCGGGCACCTTGTGCGGCCTGGCATCGGATTGTACGGGGCCACGATCGCATCGCACTTGGAGGTGGAGCAGACCGTCCATCTGCGATCTCGCATCATCGATATCCGCGAGATCGGAGCTGGCGATTCCGTCAGCTACGGCGCCACGTGGACCGCGTCCGGCCCCCGTCGCATCGCCACGGTGCCCGTGGGCTACGCTGACGGCTATCGGCGGGCACTCTCGAATCGTGGAATCGCGTTGTTTCGCGGCCAGCCGGTTCCCGTTGTGGGCGTGGTGACCATGGACATGACGATGTTCGACGTCTCGGATGTGGCCGGCCCATGCGTCGTTGGCGACGTCATGACGCTCCTTGGCCGAGACGGAGAAATCATGCTCTCGACGGACGATGTGGCCGCGCGAGGGGAACTGTCGCCCTATGAGCTCTTGGTTGGCCTCGGGCTGCGTCTTCCGCGTCTCTATCTCGAAAACACCGTATGACTCGTCGCGCGCTGCTCCTCGTATTGGACGGTGTGGGGTGTGGTGAGGCCCCCGATACGGCCGCCTATGGCGACACCGGCAGTGACACGATCGGGAATCTCGCGCGTGCCGTTGGCGGGCTGTCACTTCCCAATCTGCAGCAGCTCGGGTTGGGGAATGCCACGTCGATCCTGGGCGTTCCGCCCGTCGCCCAACCGAAGGGCGCGTACGGCACGCTTACGCCGCGCTCCTCCGGGAAGGATTCCACAACTGGGCACTGGGAGCTGGCAGGCATTCACCTCCCAAAGCCCTTTCCCACGTTTCCTCACGGCTTCCCCCCTCAGGTCATCGACGCCTTTTCGCGCGCGACGGGGCGTGGAGTGTTGGCCAATTGTGTGGCGAGCGGGACGGCGGTGCTCACGGAGTTTGCCGAAGCCCAACACCGCACGGGCGCGTGGATCGTGTATACCTCCGCCGATTCGGTGTTTCAGATCGCGGCCCATGAGGCGTGGATTCCGCTGGACGAGCTGTACCGCGCCTGTGAAATCGCCCGTCAGCAGCTGAGCGCGCCATTCGACGTGTCCCGGGTCATTGCGAGACCCTTCATTGGCGCGTCCGGCGCGTGGCAGCGGACCGCAAACCGACGCGACTTCTCGATCCAGCCACCCGGCGAGACGCTCCTCGACGCGTTGTCCGCGGGCGGTATTCCGCGTTGTGGGGTAGGGAAGGTCGACGACCTCTTTGCGGGCCGGTCCATCAGCGCCACACACACCAGCGGGAACGCCGAAGGCATAGCGGCCCTGCAGGCGTGGGTATCTGGGCCAGATGATGGGTTCTGCTTCGCCAATCTGGTAGATTTCGACCAACTGTACGGACATCGCAACGATGTCCGCGGATTTCAGGGCGCGCTTGAGGATTTCGATCGGGCGCTGCCGAGCTTGTTGTCTTCCTTGCGAGACCACGACGTGCTGTTTATCACCGCCGATCACGGGAACGACCCAACCACCGCATCGACCGACCACGCGCGCGAGCGGGTGCCGCTGATCGTGGTCGGGAAGTCCGTGCGGGGTGTTTCGTTGGGTGCCCGTGAGACCTTTGCGGATGTTGGGGCGACGATTGCCGAGTGGTTTTCGCTGTCATGGCGTGGTCGCGGCGTGTCGTTCCTCCCCCAAATCGCGGGCGTATGAACGAGCAGATGAGTGCACGCATGACGGGAGACGCGGCCTCGCAGGATCGAGAGACGCTCCTCGCCTCCCTGCGCGCGACGGCGGATGCGGCCCGCGCCAACGCATGGTGTCCCTACTCGGAGTTTCCCGTCGGCGCGGCCTTGCTCGCAGAAGACGGACGGGTGTTTTCCGGATGCAACGTGGAGAATGCCTCGTATCCCGCCGGCATGTGTGCCGAACGCGTTGCCCTGGGTGCGGCAATCGCGGCTGGGGTCCGCCGCTTTGTTCGTGTTGTGATTACGTCCGCCTCTCATGATCCAACGCCGCCGTGCGGAATCTGCCGCCAGGTGCTGGTCGAATTTTCTCCCGATCTCGAGGTGGTGGCGTTCGCGCCCGATGGTCGGATGGCTCACTGGTCGTTGGCCGCCTTGCTCCCCGCGCCGTTCACGCCGGCATCGCTCGAACGCGTCTGAGGTTTCCCTTGCTATTCCCTTCGTGAGCAATCACTTGCCGACTTTTTTGTCCTCTGTTTCCCAACGACTGCGTAACCGGAGGCGGCGCGTCATCACGCGTGCCCCAGGGCTTACGCGGGCCATCGCGCTTGGCGCCGTGTTGGTGCTGGGGCCCGTCGCATGCACCGAGTCGTTCGATGGTGGTGATGCGTGTCCGGCGCTCTGCCCCTCACGCCCGACGGCGTTTCGCGACACGATCATTGAAGCCGTCGTCCTCGACACCACCGTCGGTGGGTATCCCGAGCTCGGCCTGTCCCAGACCCTGCTACTAGCCAACCGGCCGGACACCCTGATCACCCGCGGCATCATTCGTTTCGATGCGCTCCCCACGCAGTACCTGCCCAACCGGATTGGCACCAGCGAGAGCATTACCGCCGTTGATTCGGTCTTCCTCCTGCTTCCACTCGACACCACCGGTCGCCGCGGAGTCGATTCTGTCACGGTTGAAGCGTTCGACGTCGACACCAGCGCCAACGATTCCTCGCAAGTGGTACTCAAGACCCTCTTTCGACCGAATCGGTTGATTGGCTCGCGACGGGTCTCGCTCCTGACGGTCGGCGACTCGTTGCGGATCCCGATTCTCAAAACCGTTCTCGCGGCAAAGATCGCCACGGGTGCGCGGTTGCGGGTGGGGCTGCGCATGACTGGAGGCAGCGGACAGCTACGGCTCATAGCATTCACGTTCGGTGTTGGCGCGCCGATTCTTCGGTTCGACCCCACGACCGACACCACGTACGCGCCGCTCGGCGTGAGTCCGTCCACGTCGATTGCGGGCGCGACGTCGGACGTGAACTTCGCGTATCAGGTCTACGGGCTGCTCGACCGCGGTTCGACAGCGCCCGATCGAACGACATTGCAGGTCGGCGGCTTTCCGTCGTATCGCACGTATATGCGGTTCGCGCTGCCAAAGCTGATCAGTGATTCAAGCACGATCGTGCGCGCGGAAGTGCTGCTCACGCAGCGCCGATCAACGTTCGTGAACGTGCGTGACACCGTGGCGATGCTTCCGATGGTGCCTACGTCGACGGCCACCATCACTGATATCCGGCGTATCCTCGACCTGTCAGCCGATGGCGTCTTCGCGTCGATCGATTCGGTGCGGTTGGTGCCAAGTGACAGTGGGTTGCGCACGATCAACGTGCTGACGTTGGCGCGCTCATGGGCCTCGTTACCCCCAGATGTACCTCGCGCTATCGCATTCCGAATCTCGCTGGAAGGCGGTCAACCCGCCGAGTTGCGGTTCTTTTCCAGCAAGGCATCGGCGGCGCTGCGTCCGCGACTTCGCATTACGTATCTTCCTCGAAACGAGTCGGCAATCCCGTGATGCGCTTTCGCGTTGGTGTCTCCGTCGTCGCTCTCGCCGTCGCCGCACAGGCGATGCCGGCGGCCGCGCAAGGAACGCTCAGTAACCTCGGCTTTGGGTATCCCGTCGGTGGGAAAAGTACGCGCGCCACGGCAACGGGCGGCGCGTTTGGCGAGTTTGATCCGCTCAGTCCAGTGAATCCGTCCTCGCTGGGCGGGTTGTTCCGAACGGTCATCGGCGTGCAAACGGAGCCGGAGTTCCGCACCGTCCGGGCGGGCAGTACGACGGAGAAGTCGACCGCGCAGCGCGTGCCGCTTCTCATGCTCGCGGTTCCGATTCGCCGGGGTGTGGCCGTTGGGGTAAGCGCCACCACCTTCCTCGATCGCAGCTACACCACGATTACGCGTAGCGACGTGATCCTCAACGGATCAACCGTCCAGTCGACGGACCAGAACGACGTGCGTGGATCCATCGCCGATCTGCGCGCCGCTGCCGGGTGGCAGATCAATTCGCGCTTCAAGGTGGGGCTCGGCGGGCATCTGTTCACCGGCGACAACTTGCTGGTGCGCAGCCGGAATTTCGATGACACGACGGTCTTTGGAAGCGTGCTCGATAGCTCGCGCGTGATCTACTTTGGTACGGCGCTCTCCGTCGGCGGCGAATGGCTCGTGGGCCGAGGGCTCGCGGCCATGATGTCCTATCGCAAGGGGAATGGCATGGACTCGCGCGTGCGCGATTCCATCAAGACCAGAGGGAACGTGCCCAACAAGTTGGGTCTCGCCGTTCGGTATGACGGAATTCCCGGGTCCGTTTTCTCCGTGGGAATGGACTATCAGGACTGGTCGCGTATGGCGTCGCTCGGATCGGCGCGTGTGGAGTCGCGAGATGCCACGGATTGGCATGCGGGCGCCGAGGTGGGCGGACCACGGATGCGTGGATTGCCGATCCTCGTGCGTGCAGGTGTGGCGCGAAACGCCCTGCCATTTGGCGTGGACCAAAAGTTGGTGAACGAAACGCGATTCACCGGTGGACTTGGGTTCCCTGTCGCGCGCGAGTTTGCCTCGCTCGACCTGTCGGTGCAACGGGCGAACCGCACACTCGCTGGCGGAAGTGCCAAGGAGTCCGCGTGGCTGTTTGGCGTCGGCATTCAGATCCGCCCGTGACCATGAAGACTTCACCACTTTCGGTTGGCGAGCACACGTCGGCGCGCTCGGTCTATATCGAGACGTACGGATGCCAGATGAATGTTGCGGATTCCGAGCTGATGTATGGCAAGCTCGCGGCCCACGGGTACACCGCCGTTGATGCCCCCGATGGCGCGGACGTGATTCTCGTCAATACGTGCGCCATCCGCGAAAACGCGGAGACGCGAGTGATTGGGCGGCTGGGTGAGTTGAAACGCAACATGAAGCCGGGCGCCATCGTGGGCGTGACGGGATGCATGGCGCAGCGTCTGGGGCCTCGGCTGCTCACACAGGCAAAGCATGTCTCGCTCGTGGTGGGCCCAGATGCCTATCGGTCGCTTCCGGAATTGATTGAGGGGGCACGCAATGGCGAGCGATTCTCGTCAACCGACTTCGATCTTGAAGAGCACTACGAAGATGTGGTGGCGCGTCGCTTTGAGGGAGTGAAAGCCTGGATCCCGGTGCAGCGTGGATGCAACTATCGCTGCACCTACTGCATCGTGCCGTACACGCGTGGTGAAGAGCGCAGCCGGAAACTCGCCGACGTGGTGCGAGAGACACGTGAGGTCGTCGCGCAGGGCCTCACGGAGGTCGTGTTGCTTGGGCAAACCGTCAACTCCTACAACGACGGCACGCACGATTTTGCCGATCTGCTGCGCGCGGTGGCCGCGGTCGACGGGATTCGTCGCGTGCGGTACACCAGCCCGCATCCCAACGATTTTTCTGATCGGGTGATTGCGGCGATGGCGGAGGTGCCGGAGGTGTGCGAGCATGTCCACCTGCCGATGCAGAGTGGATCGACCTCGATGCTCAAACGCATGCTGCGTCGCTATTCGCGCGAGGACTATCTGGCCAGCGTCGACCGGCTGCGTGCGGCGATCCCCGGCTTGGCGCTCACCACGGACATCATTGTCGGATTTCCCGGAGAGACCGACGAAGAATTCGAAGAGACATTGTCGCTGTGCCGCGAAGTGCGCTTCAACGATGCCTTCATGTTCAAGTTTTCCATGCGCGAAGGAACACCGGCCACGCGCATGCCGGCCGAGTGGACCGTTCCTGACGCGGTCGTCTCCGAACGGTTTGAACGACTCATGGCGACGGTGCGTGGTATTTCGCGCGAACAAAACATGGTGCGCCTTGGAGCCCGCGTAGAGGTGTTGGTGGAGAAAGTGGCGCGCGATGGCACGCTCCTGCAGGCGCGGTCGCGTGACTTCAAGACCGTGATGGTGCCGGCTGAATCTGCTGTGATTGGTGACTACCTCACCGTGGAATTGACCGGCACGACTGGCGCGACGTTCGTGGGCACGCCGGTGCGTGACCGTGCGCCGCTGCCCATGGCTGGCTCCGCCGCGTAGCGAGTGGTTCACACCGCGCGCCAGCGGCGCGCGGTGAAATGGTGAGGACGGCAATGCGCGGGTGATGATTGTGGTGCGCGTATTCCGTATGCTTGGTCGTGCCCCCATTGATTCATCTCGTCACCGCGTGGCTGGTTGGCGCGTTCTCCGGGTCCACTGAAGCGCTGGGTGGCCAGGGTATTCCCACGCTGTCATTGGTGGTGGGCGTTGCCGGTGGCGTGATCGGGTGGTGTCGCGGCGTCGATCGACGCACGACGGCCCTTGTGTGCACCATCGTGGCCGTCGTGGCCGCGGCGAGCGCGCGTCTGTCTGCGCACCAGCAGCGAGTCTGTCGTGTCACACTCGCCGCGGTCCTCGCACGTGGAGACACCGTCGACGCCGTGTTTGACGACGACGCGCGGCGTGGGGCCTCGCGAGCACAAGGCGATGGTCCGGTTCGCGGACTGGCCGCCGGGCGCGGGCGCGTGGCGCGCTGCCGAGTGCCCGTGATCGTGCGTGTCGTGAGTGGGCACGCGCTCGCCGGCCAATGGGTCGCGCTCTCCGGGCGCGCACTCGTGACGACGCGCGGACTTCGCGTCGACGCGCGCCTCACGTCAGTGCGTCCGGCGCGCCGAGACATCATGCGCGTCGCGCGCGGTCGTGCCGGCGCGATAATCGATCGCGACTTCGGCGCGAATTCCCCAGTGGTGCGCGCACTGTTGATCGCGGATCAAGACGGCATTGCGCCGTCGGTGCGCGAGGTGTTTGCCGACGCGGGACTGGTGCACATGCTCTCGATTTCCGGGCTGCACGTCGCCATCATCGCCGGCGCGCTGCTGTTGGTGCTGCGCGCGGCACGTCTCACGCGTACGGTCGCCTTCGCCGTGTCGATGATCGTCGTGGTGCTCTATGTCGTGATGCTTGGTGCTCCACCGCCGGCCGTGCGAAGCGCCGTGATGCTGGGTGTCGTGGGGCTGAGCGAGCGCTTGCAACGCCCCACGCACCCGTGGACCGCACTCGCGCTCGGTGCGCTGCTGCCCACGGTGCAGCCCACCGTGGTGCTCGATCTGGGGTGGCAGCTGAGCGTGAGTGGCATGGCCGCGCTCGTCGCGGCGCGCGCACTCCTCCGACGCGTGCGACTCGCCGAACGACGTCAACACCGTCGATCGATACGGCGGGTCCTGTCGTGGGTGCAGGAGCTTCGCGGCTGGCGGTACGTGCTGCTACGCGAACTCGTGACCGGCACCGTGGCCACGATTGTGACCGCGCCACTCATCGCGTGGACATTCGGACGCATCAGCGTCATCGCTCCGATCTCGAACCTGCTGGCCAGTCCGTTGGTCGCCTTTGTGCAGCCGGCGCTCTTTCTTTCAGTCATCACCAGCCCGTGGCCTGCGCTTTCCAAACTCATAGCGGACGCCACCGCGCCGGGCCTTGCGGCACTGCAGGGTGTTGCGGAATATGCGGCGCGGATTCCACATGCCACGCTCCATCTGGCGCCCACCGCAGCCGGAGCGATCTGCGCGGGAGTCGCCTCCGCGGCCGGTGTCCGCGCCACCGCGTCGAGGCGTTGGCTCCCGGGCTTTGCGGTCGCCGCGGGTGCACTGACCTGTGCCATCTGGCTTCCGCTGCTTGGGCTGCGAACGGGCCACATGGAAATGCATGTACTTGACGTGGGCCAAGGCGACGCGATCGCGCTCCGCACACCGCGAGGGCGGTGGCTGTTGATCGACGCCGGGCGCCGCTGGGAGGGTGGTGACGCCGGCCGACGCACGGTCGTTCCGTACGTCAGGCGCCTCGGCGGCCCCGTGGCCGGCCTGGTTGTCACGCATGCCCATGACGATCACATTGGTGGCGCACTGAGCGTGCTACAAGCGCTATCGCCGCGGGCGTTCTGGGAGCCGGCCTTTGTCACACCGAATGCCACCTATCGCGCCACGCTGGATTTTCTCAGGCGAACTGCGCTACCGTGGCATCGCGTGCAGCCGGGCGACCGCTGGGTATTGGACGACGTGGAGATCGGCGTCCTGGCACCTGATTCCGCTTGGACCGCGCGGCAACAGGATGCCAACGAGACCTCGGTGGTGCTTCGCATTCGCTATGGAGCGGTCGTATTCCTGCTGACCGGAGATGCCGAACGCGCCGAGGAGGAGTGGATCCTCGCCAATACCGAGCGCGAGCTCCTACGCGCCGACGTGCTCAAGGTTGGGCACCACGGCAGTAAGACCAGCTCCTCCGAAGCCTTCCTTGACGCCGTCCAGCCGCGCCTGGGTGTCGTGTCGGTGGGTGCGGCGAACAGCTATGGCCACCCGTCACCGTCCACCCTCCGTGCCTTCGCGGACCGGTCGATCCCGCTGCTTCGCACCGATTCGGAGGGGACGGTCGTCTTCTCCACAGACGGACGCGATTTGGTCGTCAGGACGGGCGCTGAACGGTGGGTGGTGCCTCCACGCTGACCACTTTCATGCAACCTTCGTTGGCCCGGCTCTTGCCGTGTTGAATGCGCAATCGTCACTTTCCATCATGCCGCGCGCAATCGATTGTTACGTCGTTCGCCCGGTACCTAACTCGAAGCTTATTCTTGCCCTGAGGACCTGATTTTGGTCAAGCACACCGCGACATCTGTTGTCACGATCGAGCGCTTCATTATCGAACAGGAACGCAAGTTCCCGAACGCCACGGGAGAGCTTTCGGGCATCCTGTACGACATGGCCCTCGCCGGCAAGATGATTGCCAACAAAGTTCGGAGCGCGGGCCTCGCGGACATTCTTGGCGCGACCAGCGATACCAACGTGCAGGGTGAGGTGCAGCAGAAGCTCGACGTCATCTCGAACGAGATCATCGTGAAGGCGTTCGATCACGGTGGCCGCCTGTGCGCCATGGCGTCGGAAGAGGAGCCTGACATCATCCACATCCCCGAGGGATTCCGCCCGGGTAAGTACGTGCTGCTGTTCGATCCACTTGATGGCTCCAGCAACATCGACGTCAACGTGCCGGTCGGCACGATCTTCTCCGTGTATCAGAAGATCACTCGCGGCACGCGCGGTGAGATGGAAGACATGCTGCAGCCTGGACGTCGCCAGGTCGCCGCCGGTTACGTGATCTATGGCTCAAGCACCATGATGGTGTACACCACTGGGCAGGGTGCACATGGGTTCACGCTTGATCCCTCCATCGGCGAGTTCTTACTGTCGCATCCGGACATCAAGATCCCTGAGCGCGCGAGGTATCTCTCGGTCAACGATGCCTATGAGCAGGATTGGCCGGAGCCCACGCGGGCACTGATGCGTCGATATCGCGGACTCGACGGCGCGCGCAAGCCGCTGAATGTGCGGTACGTCGGCTCGCTCGTTGCCGATTTCCATCGCAACCTGCTTGGTGGCGGCGTGTTCTGCTATCCGGCCAACGCGAAGTCCCCGCGCGGCAAGCTGCGCTTGCTGTACGAAGCCAATCCGCTGGCCTTTATCGCCGAGCAAGCGGGCGGCATGGCAACCGACGGGCATAAGCGCATTCTCGACGTGGA
Organism: Gemmatimonadaceae bacterium; assembly: GCA_031421995.1. Lineage (GTDB taxonomy): Bacteria > Gemmatimonadota > Gemmatimonadetes > Gemmatimonadales > Gemmatimonadaceae > Gemmatimonas. The sequence goes on along the minus strand of JANOPS010000446.1, from coordinate 7,300 downwards.
GCCCACCGAGCTGCATCAACGGTCGCCGCTTTATATCGGCAGCAAAGCTGAGGTGGAGACGGTCGCCGAATTCCCGCTGCCCACGCTGGACCGTCGGCATAGTCCGCGCGAGCAATAGGGAGTGGAGCGCTAAGCCGGTCGGTCGCTACATTGTGTCATGACTGATCGGCTCTCGCCCTCGGGTATTCCCATCCAGACCGTCGTCCGCCCGGGCGATGTGCACACCGACTACGCGCGCGACCTCGGGGATCCGGGGCACTACCCCTTCACGCGCGGCGTGCAGCCAACGATGTACCGTGGTCGACTGTGGACGATGCGTCAGTATGCCGGCTTTGGCACGGCGCAGTCGACAAACGAGCGGTTCAAGCTGCTGCTTGCCGCCGGCCAGACCGGACTGTCGGTGGCCTTCGACTTGCCCACGCAGATGGGCATCGATTCCGATTCGCCCCGCGCAAGTGGCGAGGTCGGACGTGTGGGCGTCGCAATCGACACCGTTGAGGACATGCATGTCCTACTTGATGGTATTCCGCTGGACAAGGTGTCGAGCAGCATGACGATCAACTCGACGGCGTCAACCTTGCTGGCGATGTACATCGTCGTGGCGGAAGAGCGGGGCATCGATCGCGCCGCGCTTTCCGGCACGGTGCAGAATGACATTCTGAAAGAGTACATCGCGCGCGGGACGTACATCTATCCGCCCGGCCCGTCGATGGCGCTCACCGCGGAGATGTTTCGGTTCGCCGCGGCGGAAGTGCCGCAGTGGAATCCGATTTCCATTTCTGGCTATCATATTCGCGAAGCCGGCAGCACCGCCGTGCAAGAGGTCGCGTTTACCTTCGCCGATGCCATTGCCTACGTGCAGCAAGCCGTCGACGCTGGGCTGTCGGTCGACGCCTTTGCCCCGCGGCTGTCGTTCTTTTTTGCCGCGCACAGCGATCTGTTCGAAGAAGTCGCCAAGTTTCGCGCCGCGCGTCGCATGTGGGCGCGCATCATGCGCGAGCGCTTTGGTGCCAACGACAACAGCTGCCGACTGCGCTTTCACACGCAAACCGGTGGCGTCACGCTGACTGCACAGCAACCGCTCAACAACGTTGTGCGCGTCACGGTACAAGCCTTGGCCGCCGCCCTCGGTGGGACGCAGTCGTTGCACACCAACGGCTACGACGAAGCGCTGGCGCTGCCAACGGCCGACGCGGCGACGCTGGCGTTGCGAACGCAGCAGATCGTGGGCTACGAGTCCGGCGTGGCGCAAACCGTCGATCCACTCGCCGGGAGTTGGTATGTCGAGCAGCTGACCGACGAAGTCGAGCGACAAGCGCTGGAGCTGATCGCCAAGGTTGACGCGCTGGGTGGCGCCGCCGAAGCCATCAAGGCCGGCTTCTTCCAGGACGAGATTGGGAAGAGCGCCTACGCCTACCAACTGCGCGTCGAGGCCGGTGAAACGGTGGTGGTTGGCGTGAACAAGTTTGGCGATGGTCAGGATCCGCCAATCATTCCCGCGCCAGATTTTTCCTCCCTCGAACGCGGGCAAGTAGCGCAGTTAACGCGCGTGAAGGCTTCACGTGATCACGCGGCCGTGGCCGCGTCACTCAGCGCCATCACCGACTGCGCCGCCGACTATGTCCCATCGCACACCGGTGCTCGGCGGGAGATGATGCCGCGCATGATCGATGCCGTGCGGGCACGGACAAGCGTAGGCGAAATCGCCGACGCATTGGAGCGTGTGTGGGGCAGGTACCAGCCCACGATGTAGCCTCTCACATTCTTTGTGGTCAACGATGACCCCTGTTGTGTTCACTACCGTACGCGTCGGGGTCGCCAGATGACCAGCGCGCGGCCATCGAGAGCGATACGGTTGGCACTGGTCTGCTGCGTTGGGGCTGCGTGTCAGGTCGACGACCCCATCGGGGTCAGTAGTTCAAACGCATGGATGCAGGGAGTTGTAACGTCCGCGGCGTCGGGTCTCCCGGTGGCGGGCGCGCGCTTCGCGTTCGCGGCGTCACTGGGAAATCCGGACTGCGTGGGGGCTCTCAACACGTTTGTGTCCACTGTTCCGGGGACCGTGGACACAGACGGCGCCGGTCGGTTCGCAGCGCGAGTGTCGTTGGTCGGTATTGGCCCGGGTAGGTATTGTGTCCGGGTGACCACACTCGACACGTGGGTCGATCAGCGCAACGTGAAGTTCCGGTGGGAAGGAGAGAGAGCAATAGACACAGTAAACGTGCGAATCGAGGTGCCGTAGCTGCGGTGTCTGCACCCCTGCGTCCCTGCGCTCTCTGCGCCTCTGCGGACTAACAGCGGTTGGAAGCCCGCAGAAGCCCAGAGAGCGCAAGCAGAGAGGTTCATATCTTCGGACTCCGGTGATATCTCTTCAATGCGCATGTACGAGACGGCGCCGCGCATCCACGGAGACCTAGGCTTCTGTTTCGAATGAACCACATGACCACGACAGACTCCTCGCCGCGTTCGCTTCCCGTGTTGCGGGCCATGATCGACTCTCTCGATCGTGATTTGCTGCATATTCTGGCGCAACGCATGTCACTCGTCGCCGAGGTGGCAGCCTATAAGCGGCAGCACAGCATTCGCATTCGCGACTTCACGCGGGAGCGCGAGGTACTCGATGACCGTCGCGATCGCGCCCGCGATCTTGGACTCCCTCTTGGGGAGATCGAATCCATCTTTCGCGTGCTGCTGCGATCCAGTCGGGATCATCAGGCCGCGCTTCGTGCCGAAGTCCCCGTGGATGCCAAGCCGCTCACGATCGCCGTGATCGGCGGGCACGGACAGATGGGCGCGATGCTGGTCAGGCTGTTCGGCGACATGGGGCATCGTGTCATGGTCGCCGATCGCGACACGGCCCTCACCGCACCGGACGCCGCTGCGCAGGCCGACGTGGTCGTGATCAGCGTCCCCATCGACGACACGGAACGGGTGATTCGCGACGTTGGTCCGCATGTGCGCGACGACGCGTTGTTAATGGACATTACCTCCATCAAGGAATCCCCCGTGGCGGTCATGCTTGCCAGTACAAAGGCGAGCGTCGTTGGTACGCATCCGTTGTTTGGTCCCGGGGTCCACACGCTGCAGGGGCAGCGCTTTGTGGTATGCCGGGCGCGCGGTGATGCATGGGCCGACTGGGTGGTGCAGACGTTTACCGCGCGAGGATTGGCGGTCACCGAAGCCACGCCGGTGCAGCACGACCGCGCGATGTCGGTGGTGCAGGTGCTCACACACTTCCAGACACAGGTCCTTGGCCTCACGCTGGCCAAACTGGGTGTTCCTCTGGATGACACGCTGCGGTTCACGTCGCCGGCCTACCTCTTGGAGCTGTACGTGGCGGCGCGGCATTTCGCGCAGGACCCGCAGTTGTACGGTCCCATCGAGATGCGCAATCCACAAACCGGCGCGGTCACCGCCGCCTTTCGCAGCGCAGCCGATGAACTCGGCGCTATCCTATCGAGCGGCGATCAGGGGGCGTTCGACGCGCTCTTCACCGACGTGCGCGCGTTCTTCGGCGCCTTCACCACCGAGGCGGTGGAACAGTCCAGCTTCCTGATCGATCGCATCGTGGAGCGAAGCTAAGGTGAGCGATCTCGATCTCGGCGGCGTGCTCGAGCGCATTTGGATCAAGCGGTCGAAGCTCGGGCCTATGGATTTCGTGCCGCAGGCGGCCGTGCGTAGCAACCGTGGGCTGGTCGGCAATGCCAATCAAGGAGGACGGCGCCAAGTCACCATTCTGGAAGCGGAGCGGTGGCAGGCCCACATGGACGCGTTGGGCGCGGCGCTCAATCCGTCGGCCCGCCGAGCGAATTTGCTAGTGCGTGGCTGCGATCTCACCAATTCGCGCGGGCGCATCCTGCGGATCGGTGCGGTGCGGCTCGAGATCGCCGGCGAGACCAAGCCTTGTCACCAAATGGATGAAGTGCTCGCTGGGCTGAAAGGGGTCATGCGGCCGACGTGGGGCGGGGGGGCATTCGCGATCGTCTTGAACGACGGCGTGTTGAGCGTGAACGATCGCGTCGAGTGGGAGGCTGCCGTCGACGGCTGAGCGCGAGGCCAGTCTCAAGCCACCACACTCAACGTGCAGTTCGGGCGCGAATACGAACCGTACGCTCAAGCTCGTCCCGCGCCTGAAGCACCTTCTGCCTCAGATCCAAGGGCAGCGCGGGTCGCTTAGCCAACCACTCATCGATTGCGCGCAAGGCGTCCGGGCTCTGCTGCCCCCCAATCGCCGCCCCCAACCAACTGCCTAAAAAGAAGATTCGGCGGTTCTGTTGGATCCACGACAGCGTGTCGAGCGAGGGGACGAGATACTTGAAGCTCAGCGCGCTTTGCTCTGGATCATGGAAGCTCCGCGTACTCGACGTCACCCACTCCTCGTTCAACGTCGCATCCTGAAACCACCGATCAAACAGCACGCGCTTGGTCGCCGAGTCGGGACGTGCCGCACCAGCAACGAATGCCTGCCGCCGACCCTCGGTCGTCGAATCGCGACGCGTCTCCGCCGCCAGCCGGGCCTCGGCGGTCGGTGCAGAGCGGGACACCAATCGCGTCACGATCGCCCACCGTGTTGGGGCGCGCAGCGGAAGTCCGAGGATCGAGTCGGCATCCAACCAGCGATCCAGTCGGGCCAACGCCGTCGGCCCGCGTGCCAGATTGATGGTGGCGTCCAGAAACGTCTTCCGAGGGCCGTAGGCTCGCGCGCTATCTCCCGCCGCGCGGAGCAGCAGAGATTCAGCGACGGGAAGCAAAGAATCTCGTACCGTGGACGCCGCATAGCGCGTCAAGGCCGTGCTCATCCGCCCCACGAGCGTCCCAACAAGCTGCTCATCGACCTCGCGCGGGATCTCGCGCATCGCCACGGCAGCGAAGCGCTCCGGCGCCAGGCGCGACTCTCGCACCATGTCCCACAGCGAGCCCCAGAGCATCGCCCGCAGCAAATCATCGCGCACCGAGCCGATATGCTGTTCAAGCCACAGAACACTGGCCGAGTCTGGCAGCACCAGCGCATAACCAAAGTCGCCGTCGTTGGCGAAGACGAAATCCGGCGCGGGCGCGCCGCGAGCGGCCTGGACATCGAGCGCGGTCGTGCGCATCTCGACCGGAATACGCCGAGATGAGCCATCGGCGTAGGCAAGGAGCACTTGCAGCTTGATTGGCCACGCGCCCGTGCCAGACAGCTGTGGTTGTGCCGCGCGCTGCGACAAACGCAGGCGCGCAATGCGTCCGTTGCGAATCGTGATCTGTTGCTCAACGATCGGCATGCCCGGTCGCAGAATCCACTGCGCACCCCACGTCGACAGGTCGGTCCCTGCCGCCGTGCCGATCGCCGACAGGAGCTCGCGCCACGAGGCATTGCCGTACGAGTACGTGCGCAAAAACTGCTGTACGCCGCGCTGAAACGCACGCTCGCCAACGAGGTAATCGAGCTGACGCAAGATCCCGGGCGCCTTGTTGTACACGATCGGCCCGTAGTTGCTCTTGGCCTGATCCAGGTTGGCAAGCGCTTGCCACACCGGCGTGGTCCCAGCCGTTGCGTCGGTGTTGTACGCCACCGGCTTATTGCGCAAGTAGAACGTTTTCCACGCATTGGCGTTTGGTTCGAGCGACGCCTGCATCTTGGCCGACATATAAGTGGCGAATCCCTCCTTCAGCCAGAGGTCATCGAACCACCGCATGGTGAAGTAGTCGCCAAACCATTGATGCGCGACTTCATGAAACGTCGTCGCTTGACGACCCAGCAACTGCGTCGCGGTGGGCCGCTCGCGATAGATGAAGCTCTCTTCGTTGTAAAAAACCGCGCCCGGATGCTCCATGCCGCCAAACGGGAATGCCGGCGCGAGCAAGAAGTCGTACTTGTCGAACGCATAGGGTGTGCCAAACCACGTGCCCAGCCATCGCAGCGCGCGCGCATTCATGGCGATCAACGAATCGGTGTCGGCATCCTTCGCGCGCGACGTCCGCGCCCACATCGATAACGGCACCGCAGGGCCCCCTTCGCGGATCGACACGTTTCGAGATGCCACCGTCCACGGTCCCGCGGCAAACGCGATGAGATAGGTGCTGAGCGCCTGGGTTTCTGCGAAGCGATGCGACCAGCGCGATCCCGCGCTGTCCACGCGCACGAGCGCGCCGTTGCCAAGTGCGCGCCAGGTGGGCGGGGTGATCAGGTGCAGTGTGACGTGCGCCTTGAGGTCCGGTTGGTCGAAGCATGGGAACAACAAATTGGCATCAGACGGCACCAGCAGCGTGTAGAGGTAGTCTTGGCCGTCGGTGGCGTCGCGTGTGCGAATGATGCTGGCTCCAGCGGCCGCGATGGGCGCGCGAAACCCGACCGTCACGGTGTTCTGACCCGACCGCACCAACGGTGCGGCAAGCGACACGTGCGCACCGTTCCAGACAGCACCAGTCACGGGGACCGCCTTCCCGTTCACGCGTAATGAATCGACGGCAAGTCCGCGGAAGTCGAGCACCACGTCGGTCGGCGATGCGGACGGGCGGTGCAGGAAGGTGGCGGTCACGCTCCCGACGGCCGTGTCGCGGCGCGTCACGTCGAGCGCAAGCGCGTAGCGGACCTCACGAATCGTGGCGCGGCGACGTGCGGCCAGTGCGGACGACACGCCTGGTCCGGTGAGGGGGGCGACCGCTCGCGCGCGCGATTCACGTGGCGAGGGCGATTGTGCCGCAAGCGGCCTACCACTGGCGAGACCTATTCCGGTCAGGAAGCCGACCACGACAACAGAGCGCCGTATCAGCCGTACCCAACGATCAATCACGCAACGTTGAGACATGCAACGCTGCGTAACACGGAGTGCCGTCACGCGATACTCCCCAACACCTCACCAACGGTCCCCACGATGTGCTCGATCTGCGCTTCACTGATGATGAGTGGCGGTGCGATGGCAATAGTATCTCCCGTCTGGCGCACCAACACGCCGCGTCGAAAACACGCGAGAAACACGTCTTGTGCTCTCGCTGTGGGAGCCGCCGGTCGCGGTGCCAGTTCAATGGCCGCCACCATGCCTACGTTGCGAATATCCACGACGTAGGGATGCCCGCGCAGCGCGTGTGCCGCACGCTCCAGCAACGGGGCCGTCGTGGCCGCGCGCGCGAAGAGCCCTTCGTCTTCGTACAATCGTAAGGTGGCGAGCCCCGCGGCGGCCGCCAACGGATGTCCTGAGTAGGTATAGCCGTGAAAGAACTCGATGCCTGGCGCTGCATGATCGACGACAGCGTCATGGATCTTGCGGTCAACACAGACCGCGCCCATAGGGACCGCGCCGTTCGTGATGCCCTTGGC
>JANOPS010000445.1:0-1891 GCA_031421995.1 Gemmatimonadaceae bacterium | reverse complement strand
ACGGCTGCGAGAGGTGGAGGGCTGCCGCCGAGCGCTACGATATGATCTTGCCGAGCGACAGGGCGAGCGTGGCGAATAGCAGGAGGAGGAACGCGGCCACTCCGCCGAGCGCCGACGCAGTATGGAGCAACAACCACAACGGGTAAGACTGCGCGCGCGGTGTCGATGCGGGCATCACTGGCAACGCATCGTCTCTCACATCTTCTGTCGCATCTTCTGTCGCATCTTCTGTCGCGCCGACCGGCCTGGTGGAGTTGTGGAGTCGTCGCCCGGTAGCGGCCCAGGTGCCGTACGAAAGAAAACAGAGCGCAGCCGCCATGAGCGCGACCCACCCTTTCGGTCGCGTCACGATGGCGGCTGCCGCAACCGCTGCGCCGCCGGCGATATCGACTGCCAGGCGAACGGCAGACGCGTGTTGCGCGCGGGTACTCAAAATTTGCGCGAGGCTCAGCGGTTGCGGCGACTCCTCGACGATCATCACGCCCTCCTTGCAGAGCGGTGACAGCGGTGCAGACCGCCGACGAAGGCCCTTCGATGCACGCTAGCTTAACAGCTTAGCGGTCACTTAGCTGGGATTGCACTTCAGCAGTCCAAGTCGCAGGGCCAGCTTGACGTAGTCTGAGCGATGCGCCAGCCCCAGCTTTTCGCCAATGCGTTGCTTGTACGTGTCGACGGTCTTGGGGCTGATCGCCAGCTGGTCGCCGATCTCGGGCGCAGTAAATCCCTCGGCGACCATTCGGAGCACGGCCTGTTCCCGGGTCGTGAGTTTGGCGAACTGGGCATGCTCATCGGCGGCACCATCGCGCTTGACCATGCCGCGGGCCAGCGCGCGTGCGGCCGACGGTTGCACGTAGACATCGCCGGCAGCGACCGTGCGAATGGCATCAACCAATTCACGTTCGGCGACCGTCTTGAGCAGATACCCACTCGCACCGGCCTCAAGCAGTGCCATCAGGTGCTCGTCCTCCGTGTGCATGGTGAGGACCAGCACGCGACGCGTGACTTCTTCGTCCGGATCGTGCGTTCGGGCCGCATTGAGCGACTGCAATGTGCGGGTGGCGGTCAGCCCATCCATCTCGGGCATGGAGAGGTCCATGACCACCACATGCGGATTGAGACGCTCGGTCAGCGCGAGGCCTTCCTTTCCGTTGCTGCCCTCGCCGACGACCGTGATATCCTTTGCGCTGGCCAGCACCGCCTTCAGACCAGCTCGCACAATCTGGTGATCGTCGACCAACACGACGCGGATCAGGTCTGGCCTCATCTGGTGAATGTGCGTCCGGGAGGGGGTGGTCGCAAGGTCCGACGCGTCGGCGCGTCCGGTTGCCGAGCGCTGCTGCACGTTATCGAGCGTTACCGAACGTTACCGAACGTTACCGAACGTTACCGAACGTTACCGAACGTCGATCGAGATTCGGAACGGCGGCGGGACCGGGTCGGTAATCACGGAGATCTCGAGCGTTGCGCGCATGGCACGGGTCGGCGTGAACAGGAAGTCGTACGTTTCACCAACGGCGATGCGGTGCAGTTGCGCCGGTCCCTCCCGCGCCTGCGCTTCTGGTACGTCTGCGCCGTCTTTGGCGCGCAGCGTCCAGCGCAGCGGTATGGAATCGAGATGCAGCAGCAGCGTGGCCGGCGCGTTGACGCCGATATTGAGAAAGCGGAGCCGGTAGCGTTGTCCGATACGAAGCCGCAGCGGCAGGAATGTGCGGGCGCCGTTGACCAGCGCACTCCGACGGCCCCCCACGATGCCTCGTCCGATGACAAACGGGAAATCGGTGGCCCCGTCGAACGACTCACCCGGTTCGAGCACAATCAGCGGACCAAACATGCCCGCCGCGAGCTGGTCTTCCTCATCCATGTGCGGGTGATACATGAACGTGCCCGCGCG
>JANOPS010000444.1:0-22142 GCA_031421995.1 Gemmatimonadaceae bacterium | reverse complement strand
GGCGCGGCCAGGGCGCAACTCTAGCGGGGTGTTCCTCGCCACCTACTTTTCTTCACCGCGGCTCGCGGGGCGTGGCGCCCGCGGACGTGTTCTCTCACCTCCTTATTCGGTGTTCGCATTTTTATGCCTGACCCAGCGCCTCCGAGTCCATCATCGGGCTCTTCCGGAACGTTTGCCCAGGACGGCCCTGCCGGCCTTGTGGTCTTCTTCATCGCCCTGCCGCTCTGCCTGGGCATCGCGCTCGCGTCCGGTGCGCCGTTGTTCTCCGGAATCATCTCCGGCATCATCGGCGGTGTGGTGGTGGCCATGCTGTCGAACTCTTCGGTCAGCGTCAGTGGCCCGGCGGCGGGACTCGCGGTCATTGTTGCAACCGCCATTCAATCACTCGGGTCCTTTCCGGCCTTCCTGCTGGCCGTGCTGGTCGCAGGAGGCCTGCAGATCGGCTTCGGGCTCCTCAAGGCCGGACGGCTCGCGAACTACGTGCCCAATTCGGTCATTAAGGGCATGCTCGCGGCCATCGGCGTGGTCATCATTCTCAAACAGATTCCGCATGCGCTCGGCCGCGACAAGAGCTACGAAGGCGACTTCGATTTCTTTCGGGCGGCTGACGGGGCGTCGACCACGCTGTCCGATATTGTCGATGCCGTGGGCTCGGCCAATGGCGAGGCGATCGTCATCACGCTGGTGTCGATTGCCATTTTGCTGGCGTGGGATTCGCCGATGATCAAATCGCGGCGGCGGCTCAGTATGGTGCCCGGTGCACTGCTCGTCGTACTGGTCGGCGTCGCCTTGAACTCGTTGTTCGGCGCCTACTTCAGCAACTTCGCGCTGAAGCCGGAGGACGGACACCTGGTGCTGCTTCCCGCCGGGGGCATGGGCGAGTTCGTTGCACAACTGACGCAGCCGGATTGGACGCGGTGGAACGACCCACGCATTTACAGCACGGGGCTGACCTTGGCGGTGGTGGCGAGTATCGAGTCCCTCCTGTCGCTGGAGGCGTCGGACAAGTTGGATCCGCAGCGACGCATCTCTGATCCTGACCGCGAACTCTTGGCGCAGGGAGTTGGAAACTTGGCGGCGGCACTGCTTGGCGGGCTTCCGGTGACCGCCGTGATCGTGCGGAGTTCGGCCAACGTCTACGCCGGCGCCAAATCCAGGTGGTCAGCCGTCATTCACGGTGTGTTGTTGCTGGGGAGTGTGCTGCTGATTCCCGGCCTGCTCAACCGGATCCCGCTGGCGTGTTTGGCCGCCCTGCTCATGGTCGTCGGGTACAAGCTGACCAAGCCACTCATCTACCGGCAGATGTGGAGCGCCGGCTTGGATCAGTTCATTCCGTTCGTGATTACCGTCTTGGCCATCGTCTTCTCGGACTTGCTCACCGGCGTTCTGATTGGGCTGATTTGTGGCGTCATCTTCGTGATCCGGACGAATCATCACTCGGCCTTCACCCTGGTGCACCGGGAGACCATGTACCTGCTGCGCTTCAACAAGGATGCCTCCTTTGTCAACAAGACGGAGCTCAAACTCAAGCTCGCGTCACTTCCGGAACGGTCGAGCCTGATCGTGGACGGGACGAAATCGATCTTTATCGACAGCGACATCTACGACCTCTTCACCGACTTTGACGAGGGCGCGCGGCACCGTGGGATTCATGTCGAATACAAGCAGTTTCACAACAAATCGCAGAACTATCGCAGACGGGGTGTGGCACATGGAGTCCTATAAAAAGCTGCTGCTGGCCAACAAGGCGTGGGTCGAGGACAAGCTGAGTGTCCGCGAAGACTATTTTCTGCGCATGGCGGACGACCAGACGCCAGAGTTTCTCTGGATTGGCTGTTCGGACAGCCGCGTGCCGGCTGAAGATGTGACAGGGACCGAACCCGGTGAACTGTTCGTGCACCGCAACATCGCCAACCAGGTGATCCACACGGATTTCAACATGCTGAGCGTGTTGCAGTACGCGGTCGAGGTGCTGAAGGTGAAGCACATCATTGTGTGTGGGCACTACGGTTGCGGCGGTATCAAGAATGCGCTGTCCCACAAGCATCTCGGGCTGATCAACAAATGGCTGCGCAACATCAAAGATGTGTATCGCCTCCATCGGCATGAGCTGGACGGCCTGGATGACCCCGAGCGTCGGCTGCGTCGCCTCGTTGAGCTGAACGTGCAGGAGCAGGTCTGGAAACTTGCCGAAACGTCGTTCGTACAACATGCATGGCAAGTCGGTCATGACATTCACGTGCACGGCTGGGTGTATGACTTGCACACCGGGTTGATCAACGACCTCCTGATGCTCACGCCCCGCACGCCGATCGACGACATTTACCACTTTGAGTTTGACGACATCAAGAAGCCGACGTAGACGGACCCGACTCACGCTGGGCATGCTCGCCAGCGTGAGCAGTTTGTGTTTGGGGCGCGGTGCGACCGACGCGATTGCCCAAGGCAGCGGGCTCCTAACAGCACGGATCAATACATTCGCGCAGTCGCCGACCCCCTGGCCACGTCCACGTTTGGACAGCGCTACGTGTTTGCCAACGTGGACCAGCGCGAATTGCGACTGGACACGCGCCTCGACTGGACGTTTTCCTCGTGGCTCTCACTGCAGTTGTTCCTGCAACCGTTCGCGTCGGCTGGCGCGTTCTCGCGTTTCAAGGAGTTCACGACACCACGGCGCTTCGATTTTGCCGAGTATGGTGTGGATCGTGGGAGCATTGTCGCGACTGCCGAGGGGTTTTCTGTTGATCCGGACGGCCCCGGCTCGGCGGCACCGTTTTCGCTCGGCGCGGAAGACTTCACGTACCGTTCGTTGCGCGGCAACGCGGTCTTGCGGTGGGAGTACAGCCCAGGGTCGTCGATCTTTCTGGTCTGGTCGCAGCAGCGTGAACAGTCGCTCGATGCCGCGCAGTTTGACGTGGGGCGCCAATTGGGTCGCGCGTATGGCGACCCGGGCGAGCATGTCTTCCTGGTGAAGTTCAGCCGCTGGATTGGACGGTAGCGGGATGTGCGGCAATATTTGCGCCGCGGGTGCGCCGCGCGGGCATGCCGCGCGGCGCATTCAACGATATCAGGCCCGGATATACTTCTCGAAGTTCGCGCCGAAGTCGCGGGTGGTGTGGCGGTCCAGGACCGCCGTGTTCAGCGAATCCAAGAGCGACATATACTGCCGTGCGATGGCGTCGGGGTCGGCTGCGTTGATCTTGTACATCGAACCGATCACGCTGGAGCAGTGCAATGCGTGCTCACGCGCCGTGCTGTCGCGTGCTTGCTGCGCGCCGATCGAGATCAGCGCCTTGTAGATGTCCTTCAGCTGCTCGATGTGGTCCTTGCGCACATCAATGCTCAACTTCACGTCGCCAATGGCGAACTTGAGCTCGATGTCGAGGTCGATCGTTCCGGCGGTTTCGATCGAGACCCCATGCACGTAATTTGCCTTCCACGTGTACCGACGAATCGAGCGCTTGCTGGACACCGCCGAGTCACCGTCGACATGAATGAAGGCAAGGTTGGTGAAGCAGTACTCGTCCTTCTTCGACTTGATCAGGAAGAAGATCTTCTCGTGGTCCTCATGAAACAGGTAGTCATCGGCGTCGACCTTGTTGTAGTCTGACGGCGGCACGATGGTACCAATGTCACTGAGACCGAAGGCCTCGGATGCGAACTTTTTGAACATGGATTCTCCGGTGTGGGTGATGACGACCCTCAAAAATGCGCGTCAGGTTGCCCGGACGGAAGTCCGAGCTGGTAACGGGAAAGTCCATACGTGCCACACATAAGCGCTGGCCGCGTGGGCTGTCGTTGCATAGAATGTCACCCGCCGGTCGCACGAAACGTCGTACGCGGTGTCTCGCTCGCCAACCGTGGCGGACCGTGTCGACGTACCCGCCCTTCACGCCTATGACGTTCACTGATGATCACGCTGCGATGGCAGCGACGGCCGCGATGCATGCACGACTTGCGTCGGCGTGCGCTGAGGGATGGGCTGTGTGGGAGCGCTTCGACCGCACCGTACGCGAACGCGACTTTCATCCATTCATCGCGGCCGACTACGATGTGGTTCGTGCCGCCTTGCTGGCCTATCGACAGCCGGGACTGCGCTTTCTCGAATGGGGATCGGCGTCTGGGGTGATCACCATTCTGGCCGACATCATGGGTTTTGACGCGTACGGTATTGAGCTCGACGGCTCACTGGTCACGATGGCTCGCGAGCTCGCGCGCACGCTGGAATCCGGCGCGACATTTACGGCTGGAAGTTACTTACCAACCGGGTATCGCTGGCGCGGGCGTAACGGCCAGGAGGATCTGGGGAATACGGGCGTCGGCCCCTCAGGCTATCTGCAACTCGGCCGCGCGCTGGATGACTTCGATGTGGTGTTCGGGTACCCGTGGAGCGGCGAGGCACCGATGATGCTTGACCTGATGCGGCAGTACGGTCGACGCGGCGCGCTGCTGTTGCTCAATGACACCAACGACGGTGTGCGGGCCTATCGTGATGGCCGCGACGTCACACCGCCCCGCGACGCACGCCGCTAAGCGTCCATCGGCTGGGGCGTTCCGCGCGCACCAGAGCCCGACGGCAATTGGCTCACAGGTTTGCTGGTGGTCGTCGTTTTGTACTGCGGCGCGCCGGGACGCCGATTACGCTGGACGGTCCACCAGACCACACCGCCCAGCACCGAGAGCGCGAGGATGATCCCCGTCAGCGCCACGCGGGCAAAGCGTGCGGACGGTGACGTTTGAGGCGAGGGCGAAGGGGCGTCCGTTGGCGTCATACCGAGTCTGCTGAGGTGCGTGTGGTGGTGCATTGGTGCAGGAACGGGCCGATGTGCTTGGCGTCGGAAGCGAAATCTGTCTCGGTGGATCGCGTCGTGAAAGGCACGTTCATCCTCCGGTTCCAAACTGCCGAGTGAACTTCACGAACATGGACTGCTGCTGGGGACGGACCCAATCAAAGAACCCGGCAGCCTCTCGTCCGTCATTGATCACGACGAACAGTCCCGTGCCGGCGGTATTCAGCCATCCAAAGCGCACGTTCGCGGAAAAGATCCGCGCCTGATTGTTGTACTGGGTGAGGGTCTGTACAAACACGCGCGGCGAAAAGAAGTAGTTCAACCGTACCGCCTGCAACGAGCGAATGAAGTTGCCTTGCGGCAGGCGGACGTCGTTGTAGTCTGCGGTGAAGGAACCGGAGAACGTGGCTCCACGGCGGAGCGTGACCGTCCCACTGCCGCCCGATCGTCGACCGGTCCAGAACTCCCCCACGTCGAAGCGTCCCGTGGCGAAGAGGTTTTCGCTGGGATCGGTGGTATAGTCGAACCCGAGCGTGCCCCAGTTATACGAACCCACGGGAATGACCACGCCCGGGGCGATGGTGAACGGTTGCTGCAGGCCTTCGTGTGAGATGTTGTACTCTGGGCCGAAGCGGGAACTGTTGGCGAATTCGATCTCGGTCAGATCGATATGGAAATAGCCCGTCTGGTAGAAGTTGTCGTCAAGACCAGTGATTCCACGCAGATTGACGTGAGGATTCCACTGGCGAAACCAGCTCCACTCCGGCTTACGCACCAGGCGCATGAGTGACGTTTCGTACGAACGGTATCCGGAGGGTCGGCTGAGAAACCCGACTTCCGGATTGAAGTCTTCCCCGACCTGTGCGATGCGTGCACTGTGGTTCCAGACATTGGTCTGATACGCCAGGCGTCCGCTGAACGCATTCGCGTCCCCGGTGCGCCCGCGCGTCGTCGTGCGCGCCGCCCACAGATCGCTGGTCCACCGCTGGCCCAGTCCGAGTCGACCGTCGACGGCGAAGGTGCGATTCACATCGCCGCCGTCCGCGGTCGACAATCGCTGCACCGCCATCGCCCCCAGTCGTGACCGCGACGAGAGTTCACGAATGGCACGAAGCACGGTGTACGATTGACCATCGCTCGATGTGTCGGGCGCATCCGTCACCATCTGCAGTAGTCCGATGGTGGTGCCGGCGACGCGTCCGGACAGTCGTCCGCCGCCGATGATGGGCTGCGGTGTTCCGTTGTCGGCGATGCCGATGCGGCGGGTAAAGAACAGGTCGACGTTCTGCGGCGTGCCAGCGGAGAAGGTGCCGGCGTTTTCCAGAAAGAAGGGGCGCTTCTCCGGAAAGAAGATGGGAAAGCGGGTGAGATTGACGCGTTGATCATCGACTTCCACCTGCGCAAAGTCGGTGTTGTAGGTGAGATCAAGCGTCATGGCGGGCGTGATGCCGTACTTGATCTCGCCACCGACTTCCCGCGGGTAGGTGGTTTTCGCGATCTGGTTCGGATAGGTGCGCTGGGCCGACGACAGGATGTACGGTGTAAACGTCTGAATACGTCGCGTCGGGACGGTGAGGCCGGCAAGCTCACCGGCCAACGACAGCCGATAGAGATTGAATTGGCGTGGAATGAAGGACCAGTACAGCTCTTCGTTCTTGCGCCGAATCGACCGTGACACGTTGAGTCCCCAGATTTGCTCGCCGCTCCCCGACTGGTACCGCAGGGTGGAGTAGGGAATACGGAACTCCGCCGTCCAGCCGAGCGAATCAATTGTGGTTGCGACGGTCCAGCTGGCATCCCAGTTCACGTTGAAGCCGCCCATGGCGCCGGCCTGCATGCGGTTCTGCCCCGCGACGGCGGAGCCTCCGCCTTCGCCTTCGCGAATCACCTGTCCATCGTATTCCACGCCAGCGGGCGTCGTGGCAAAGACGAACCCGTTCTGACGATCGTGGTAGGTGTCGAAGATGAACGCGACGTGGTCGCTGTTCGCCAACTGCACGTCGCGGATCTTCTCGCCTGGGACAATCAGGCTCGGTTCACGATCGAAGAGGCGTGCCCCGATGTAGAGATACATCCCATCGGTGGCCAGCCGGACTTCGGTCCGCTCCGAGGCGGGAACCCCTTCATTGAGTTCCCGTTGCACGAAATCGCTGATCGGCGTTCCCGTTCGCCAGAGAGCTTCGTCCAGTCGTCCGTCAATCGTGGGCGCCACCGTGATGCGTTGCGCGCGCGCCACGGGCAGGGGCCGAGCACGGGCAGCCCGGGCGAACGAGTCCGCGACGGCGGCATCGAGCTTCGTCGGCGTTTGCGCGCGCCCGATCGATGGTATGCTGAGACAGGCGAGCAGGACGAGGGCCTGAGGGCCCTTCCGTCGTACGGACGCACACCAACGGGACAGTACCGGGCAGTTCATGAGCACAAGGTGGCGCGTGAAAGGTGGCGCGTGAATTGAAGGAGGTGCAGCGGATCGGACATCGTACGCTGAGCCAGCGCATCGGGGAGGGGAGATACAACAATGTTGACCGTGGGGCCATTCTGGCGCCATGCTGAACGGTTGACCGCCCGTGGCCCGAAACGCGCGTGGTTGGCCCGCCGTACGGCCCTGGCGGTCGCGTGACGCTCCCGTCCGCGGTGCGCAGGCCATACTCTTCGTATCGGTTCTCAACCGAAGCCATTATCACGCCGGTCCCGTCCGGCCCTTACCACACCTCATGAATACTCGTCCCCTGCGCGCGACGTTGGCGCTAAGCCTCGCCGCAGCCCTCGCGGCGTGCGCGTCGCCACGAAAGCCGAATACGGCCCCCTCGCCGGCCACCGACCCGCGAAACAACCTCAAGGCCGGCCTGTTCAATGCTGGCGAGTACGCCTCGAACGTAAAGGTCGTCGCCCGTGCGGTCTCACCGAAAGGCTTCCTGGGTGAGACCAACTCCGACCTGGCGTTCACAGGCAACTACGTCATCCAGGGCAACTATAACGGGCCGGTGGTCTGGGACATCAGCAACCCGGCGCAGCCCAAGCTCGTCGTGGCCTATGAGTGCCCCGCCTCGCAGAACGACGTGTCCGTGTACAAGAACCTGATGTTCATGTCGGCCGAAGCCATGAACGGTCGGGTGGATTGCAAGCCGGGCGGCGCACCGGGCGTGGTCAATAAGGACCGCGTCCGCGGCGTGCGGATCTTTGACATCACCAATATCCGCGAGCCGAAACTCGTGGCCAATGTGCAGACCTGTCGCGGTTCGCACACGCACACGGTGTTGGAAGACCCGAAAGATCGCGACAACGTGTACGTCTACGTGTCGGGGTCGTCAGGAATCCGTCCCGCTGGCGAACTCGCGGAGTGTGTTGCAGCGCCCAGCAGTGACGCCAACTCCTCGCGTCTGCGCATCGAGATCATCAAGGTCCCGCTGGCGAATCCTGCCAAGGCGGCCGTGGTGGGGCGCGCCAATATTTTTGCCGGACTCGGTGCGTCCACGAGCCATGGTGCGTCCGCGGCCGACAAGGCCGAACTCGACGCCGCAAAAGCGAAGGGAGCGTTTACGATCATGATCCCGGCGATGAACGAAGAAGTGATCCTGCCGAGTCAGATGGTGAAACCGACGATTGACAGCATCATGAAGGCGCGCGGCGCGACCACGCCGAGTGCGGCCGATACGGCGGCGGCGCGACCGGTGGTCACGGCATTCGTGCAGCGGATGATCGCCGCGCAAGGCGGGGGTGCAGCGCCCAAGAGCTCCGCCATCAGCGAAGGATCACAGTGCCACGACATTACCGTCTACCCGGCGCTCGGCCTGGCGGGTGGCGCGTGCGAAGGGCACGGACTCCTGCTGGACATCTCCAATCCGGTCAACCCGATTCGCCTCGATGCCGTTGCGGACTCAAACTTCGCCTATTGGCATTCGGCGACCTTCAACAACGACGGTACGCAGATGTTGTTCTCCGACGAGTGGGGCGGCGGCGGTTCGCCGAAATGCCGTCCGCTTGACAAGCCGGAATGGGGCGCCAACGCGATCTTTGAGATCGTGAACAAGAAGTTGGTGTTCAAGAGCTACTACAAAATCCCGACCTACCAGACCAGCAACGAAAACTGCGTCGCGCACAACGGGTCATTGATCCCGATTCCCGGACGCGACGTGATGGTGCAGTCGTGGTACCAGGGCGGCATTTCGGTGTTTGA
Organism: Gemmatimonadaceae bacterium; assembly: GCA_031421995.1. GTDB lineage: Bacteria > Gemmatimonadota > Gemmatimonadetes > Gemmatimonadales > Gemmatimonadaceae > Gemmatimonas. The sequence continues at coordinate 13,178 of JANOPS010000444.1, read as the reverse complement.
CTGGACGGATGCCGCGCACCCGAAGGAGATCGCCAGCTTTGATCGTGGTCCGGTGGACTCGACGCGCATGGAGATGGGCGGCTCGTGGTCGGTGTACTGGTACAACGGCAACATCGTCAGCTCGGAAATCGCCCGCGGCATGGACGTCGCGCAGTTGGTCCCCAGCGAGTTCATCTCGCAGAACGAGATCGATGCGGCGAACACGGTGAAGTGGGAGTACCTCAACGCGCAGGGACAACCCAAGATCGTCTGGCCGCCCAGCTTCTCCCTCGCCAAGGCGTACACGGATCAGCTGGAGCGTAAGGGCTGTGTGAACGCCTCCAAGATCGGCGAACTCCGAACGCAGATCGCGGGCGCCGAAAAGGCCAGCGGCGCCGCTCGCAACGCCACGCTCAGCAAACTCGTGACGGACTTGGACGGCAGTCGCAGCTGTGACCCGAAGAAGGTCGACTTGCTGAAGAAGGCGTTGCAGGACCTTCGTGCCCCGGCGATGTAACAGGCTATACGCCCGCCGGTGCGGTGAGCGAAGGCAATGAACCCGGCGCGTCGGCAATCTCTGCCGCCGCGCCGGATCATATGGACGTTCACGGATCCGGCGATATGTTCCACGTAGTTGGCGTAGCACTCGTCCCCCTGCCCTGAGTCTTCATCGATGTCCGAACACAACACCTTGAGCCCCGACCGCGTACCGCGTGACGATGAACTCGACACGTATGGGGTGACGCATATCGGCAAGGTCCGCGAGATCAATCAAGATCACTTTCTGACGGCCGTGATTCGGCGTCAGGTTGATATTCAGCAGACCAGTTTACCCGACGGCGACCGGCTCGCCGTCAATGACAAGCGACTCGCGTATCTGGCGATGATCGCGGATGGCGTTGGCGGAGCCGTGAGCGGTGAGAAGGCGAGTGCGACCGCACTCGAAAACGCCATGCAGTACGTGGGCGGGAGCATGTCCTGCTACGATCACGGCGAAGCGTCGAGCACGGACTTCATTGAGCAGTTGCAGGAAGCCGCCATGAAGAGTCACGAGGCCGTTGTCGCACGTGCGGCGCTGGAAGCGGACGGCCGCACGATGGCCACCACCCTGACGTTGTTTCTTGCCGCCTGGCCGTGGTACTATCTGCTGCAGGTCGGGGACTCACGCTATTACATGTACCGCCAAGGCACACTGACGCAGGTGACCCGCGACCAGACGCTCGCGCAGGATCTTGTCGATCAAGGGGTGTTTACCCGCGCGGTCGCCGCGAACTCGCGTCTTGCACATGTGCTCTCGAGCGCGATCGGTGGGGAGACGACGACGCCCGTGGTCACGCGACTTCGTGCGAGCTGGCGCAACGTGCACCTGCTGTGCAGCGACGGATTAACGAAGCACGTCACGGACGAACGGATCGCCGAACGACTCGCGGCGATGACGTCGTCTCGTGAGGTCTGCGAGCAACTGCTTCAAGACGCGTTGGACGGCGGCGGTTCTGACAACATCACGATTATCGTGGGCCGCGCGGTGCCGAGAGAGCTCTCGGCGTGATGCGCCGCGCCATTGGCGCGCTGGCGTTTGTCCTCGCGGTCGCGTCCTGTGGCGGGGGGTCTGCGCCGACGAACACGCCACCCGTGGTGGTGCCCATTATCAGCACCATGGTGATTGCCGCACCGGCCAGGACTCTGGTGGTTGGTGAAAGCGTTCCTCTCACGGCAACGGCGCGTGATCAGCAGGGGCGCCAGATCAACGCCACCATTGCGTGGAGTTCCTCGTCGACCGCGATCGCGTCCGTGTCGCCGCTTGGCGTGGTGACCGCCGTGGGAGTCGGCGCCGCCACCATTCAAGCCATCAGCGGCAGTGTGTCCGGCAGCACGGTCGTCTCGGTCGCGGGTCCAACCGTGTACGTGGCCGGCCAGTCGTACGTCTCGAGCAATGGCTACATCGAGTACATCGCAGGGAATGCGCCGGTCATTCTCACAGCGCCGCATGGTGGCGCACTGCTTCCGACGTCCATCCCGGATCGTACGGCGTCGGCCTGTGGCGGTGCCGCCACGACCGTCACAGACAGCAATACGCAGGAGTTGATTCGCGCGATGCAGCAGCGCTTTTTTGCGCGCTTCGGCACGTATCCGCATGTCGTGATCTCGCTGCTCTCGCGACGGAAGCTCGACCCCAATCGGTTGCCGACGGAAGCGGCGTGCAACAACGCCGAGGCGCTGACGGCGCTGAATGATTGGCATGCGTTCATCGATGCGGCCAAAGCGTCGGTGTTGCAGCGTACGGGCAAGGGGTGGTACATGGACATCCATGGGCATGGGCATGCCCTTCCGCGATTGGAGCTCGGGTATCTGTTGGCGAACACCGATCTTGACCGGCTGGACGCCGCGCTCGACGCGACGACCTCGTTCGAGACGACCAGCAGCATCGCCACCCTGTCGCAACTCTCACCGCTCCCGTTTTCGGCGCTGCTTCGTGGTGCCAATAGCCTGGGCACGTTGTACGCGGACAACGGATTTCCGTCGATTCCCAGCGCTTCGGATCCGGGGCCCAACGGGACCGACTACTTCAACGGCGGTGACAATACCGCGCGCCACTCCTGCGCTGCACGCGCGTCATCGTTGGGCGGCACCAGCAACGGAAACATCTGCGGCGTTCAGGTCGAGACGCACTTCACCGGCGTGCGCGACAACGCCGCCAATCGCGTGCGGTTCGGTGATGCGACGGCCGTGGTGCTCGAGACGTTTTTGCGGGTGCATTGGGGCGTGGCGCTGCGCTAGATCTGGTTGGGAGCGGGGAGTGGTGGGGCCGCTTGGCGTGTGGGGAGCGCGCGAGGGGCGAGTAGCGCGGATGCTTGCAGCTGATGAGGTTTGGAGATGTCTCACACCCCAGCTACCGGCGATCTGTCGCCGGACGATTTCCGTGCCGTGGCACACGCGGCGGTCGATTGGATTGCCGACTACCTCGAGTATCCTGAGCGCCTGCCCGTCAAGAGTCCGCTGCAACCCGGCGATGTGCGTCGCGGGTTACCCGTGTCGCCACCGATACACGGAGAACCGCTGGCGGCGATGTTCGCAGATTTTCAACAGGTGATTCTGCCGGGCATCACACACTGGAACCACCCGTCATTCTTCGCGTACTTCGCGAATTCCTCGTCGTATGCGGCGATCATCGGCGAGTTGTTGACGGCGGGCATCAATGCCAACGGGATGCTGTGGGTCACCAGCCCTGCCGTGACGGAACTGGAGCAGGTGTCGCTCGACTGGCTGCGGCAATTGATGGGACTGGGCGACGGCTGGTTTGGCGAGATCACCGACACGGCCAGCGTGAGCACGTTCTACGCGCTCGCGGCGGCGCGCGAAGTGAGCGGGCTTGATGTGCGGGCGCGCGGCATGGCCGGGCGTGCCGATATGCCCGTGCTTCGCGTGTACTGCAGCGAGCACGCGCACTCGTCGGTCGACAAAGCCGTCATTGCGCTGGGCCTTGGGCATGAGAACCTTGTCAAAATTTCGGTTGACGAGCACTTCTGTATGCGGCCAGATGCCCTCGAGGCGGCGCTCGCCGCCGATGTGGCGAATGGCTACCGACCGATCGCCGTGGTACCGTGCGTCGGGACCACCAGCACGACCAGTATCGATCCCGTGCCGGATGTGGTCCGCATTGCCAAGCGCTTCGGCTGCTGGGTGCACGTCGATGCTGCGTACGCGGGCCCGGCGGCGATTGTGCCCGAGTTGCGCTATTTGATGGACGGCGTGGATGGCGCGGATTCATTGGTCGTCAACCCGCACAAGTGGCTGTTCACGCCGATGGACTGCTCAGTGCTGTATACCAAACGTCCCGAGGCACTCAAGCAGGCCTTTGCCCTCCTGCCCGAGTACCTCGTCACCCGTGGGCAGGATGACGTGGTCAATTTGATGGACTACGGCATGCAGTTGGGCCGTCGCTTTCGGGCACTCAAACTCTGGATGGTGCTGCGCGCCTTTGGTGCCGAGGGGTTGGCGGAGCGTATTCGCTTGCATTGTGAACTGGCGCGCGAGTTTGCAGGTATGGTGCACTTTGAAGGTGGGTGGGAACTCACGGCGCCTGTCCCACTCTCGTTGGTGTGCTTTCGCTACGCGCCGACCGGCGCGAGCGAGGACGCGCTGGCGCGGATGAATGCGGGCATCATGGAGCGCGTGAATGCCAGCGGGACGGCGTACCTGTCGCATACGAAGCTGAACGGGAAGTACACGCTGCGGCTCGCCATCGGGAACATCCGCACGGCGCGCGAGCATGTCGAGTCCGTGTGGCGGGAACTGCGCGCAGCGGCGAAGGCCGTCTCTGCGCAGGCCCTCTCGGCGCTCTAGCTAAGCTAGCGCGAAAGCGCCAACGCCTTCTTCCGTTTGCGTTCGTCTTTTCGTGCCTTTCGTCGCCGGTTCCACCACACAAACGCAAAGACAGCGGCAGTCACGAGCAAGGCACCAACCACCTCACCGACCCGTCCAAGGCTGCCGACAACCCGCACGGCGGCCTCCCCGGCCGCATAGCCGATCATCGTAAAAAGACTCGTCCAGAGCAGCGACCCGAGAAGCGAGGCGATCAGAAACGTCGGGGCCGGGACCTTGGCGGCCCCACAGGCGATCGGCAGCACCACGCGCAATCCGAACGCGAAGCGGACGAGCATTGAGGCGGTCAGCGGATTGCGGGCCACGACGCGCAAGGCCACGGTGCCCGCCGCGCGCGTTCTGGGAAAGCGGCGGCGGAGGAACTCCCATTTGGCACGGCCGGCAATGTACAGCAATGACGTGCACACCCACCCGCCCACGGTAATGCCAACAATGACGCGCGTCAGCTGCAGTTCCCCTTCGTGCGCGGCGATACCCCCAAACACCGGCGCCAGCTCTTCGACCACAATCGCCGACAGCCCGAGGACGGCGTAGGTCCAGAACCCGTCAGAAAGCGCGTTCAGAAAATTCATGTCCGCGAGCTCGCCCGCGGCCACGGGGATCGTGGCCGCCACCATCAACGCGAGCAGACGGGCAACAGGAGGCATGCGTGGGCAATGTAAGCGAATGCGGTGCAGAAGATCGTACGGTGTACGACGCTTCTACACCGCACAGCGCCACAAGACCCCGCGGCTAGTCACCAATTCCCGGTACGGGGTCGACGGTCCGGAACTGCCCCGTGTGCGGGGCCGTCAGGCCTACGCGCCGACTGAACCAGGAGCGCATGTTGTCGAAGATCTCGTAGAACGTGGGGATGACCAACAACGTGAGCACGGTGGACGTGATCACGCCGCCGATCACCGCGACACCCAACGGGGCGCGGAACTGCGCGCCCTCGCCGCGGCCGAGTGCGACCGGGATCATACCGGCGATCAGGGCGAAGGTCGTCATGAGAATCGGACGCAAGCGGATCGCGCCCGCCTCGATGAGCGCCTCGCGCAACGGCAGTCCATTCTTCTCGCGCGCCCACTTCGCGAAGTCGATGAGCAGGATGGCGTTCTTGGCCACGATGCCGCAGAGTAGAATGACGCCGATCAAACTCATGATGTTGATCGTGTTGCCGGTGAGCGCCAAGGCGCCCATGACGCCCACCAACGACAGTGGCAGCGAAATCAGGATCGCGATCGGATCGAGGAAGGACTCGAACTGCATCACGAGGATGAGGTACATGAGTGCCACCGCCACGCCCAGCGCGATGAACACGTTCGTGAAGACCTCATTCTGCTGCTCTACCTGCCCACCCTGCGACAGCGACACGCCAGGCGGCAACGCAATGTCCTTGATCTTCGCTGCAAAATCGGCGTTGACTTCCGTGAGGGAGCGGCCGGCAAAGTTGGCTTCCACCTTGATCACGTTGGCACGGTCCAGGTGATTCACGATCGCCGGACCCAGCTCACTCTTGATGCGCGCCACCTGCTGCAGCGGGATAAGCTCCGCGTTGGCGCCTTGTCCGACGGCGATGGGCAGCTGCGCAAGATCGGACCCGCGCGCGCGCGCTTCGGGTGAGAGTCGCACGATCACTTTGCGCGTCTGGTTGGTGGGATCGACCCAATCACCGGCATCCAACCCCGCAAAGGCCGGACGAATCGCCTGGGCCACTTGACCAACTGTGAGTCCAAGCGCGCCAGCCAGACCACGATCCACTTGCACCGTGAGTTCAGGTTTCTGCCCCTTCGTGCTGAGCGCCACGTCCACCGCACCGGCGGTCGACTTCATCGCCGCCAGATATTGATCAGCCACCACCTGCAACGCCGCCTTGTCGTTGCCGCGGAGTTCGATGGAAATCTGCTTCTGGTCTCCGGCAAAGTCGCTCGTGAAGACAGCCACGCTCGCTCCGCCAATGCGCTTCACGTCTTCACGCATGACGGCCGCCAACTCTTCCGCACCGCGTTCGCCTGCGGCGAGGCGCACACCCTTCGGCTTGAGCTTGATGTACACACCGGCTTTGTCCACCGCCCCGCTCGCGCCGCCAGCCGTCGTGAAGGCGTACTTCACTTCAGGATAACCGCCGGCAATCTTGAGCGTTTCGTTGATCTTCTGGCGGAGATAGTCCACGTTCGCGCCGGGCGGTGTTTCTACCGTCATGTTCACTTCGGCGTTATCCTCCAGCGGGAAGAAGCCACCGCCGACCCATCCCAGCGGCCCCGGCATCATCAGCGCGAAGACAAAACTTCCCACCGCCAGCAACACCATCGACTTGGTGTGATCGAGCGCCCAGCCGATCACGCGGCGATAGCCGTTCGCGAGACTGTTGAACCAGTGATTGAATTTGTCGAGCTGCTTCGTAATCCACCACTTCTGGTGCTCTTCCTGATGCGGATCGGGCCAGTAGGCGGACAACATCGGGTCGAGCGAGAACGAGACGAACAACGACACCAGCACCGAACACGCGATCGTTAAGGCGAACGGTTTGAACCACTGCCCCGATTCCCCTTCCAAGAACGCGATCGGCACGAACACCGCAACAATCGAGAAGGTCGTCGCGGCCACGGCCAGCCCAATTTCATCGGTCCCTTCTTTGGCCGCCGTGAAGTGATCTTTCCCCATCTCGACGTGTCGCACAATATTTTCGCGCACGACGATGGCGTCATCAATCAGAATACCGATCGCCAACGATAATCCCAGCAGCGACATGGTATTCAGCGTGAAGCCGAACGCCCACACGGCGATAAAGCTGGCCAGCACGGACACCGGCAGCGCAAGCCCCGTGATCACGGTGGAGCGCCACGAGTTGAGGAACAAGAACACCACCAGCACGGTCAGCAACGCGCCTTCGATCAGGGCACTCTGCACGTTCGCGACGGAATTCTCGACGCGCTCGCCCTTGTTGCGCACCACTCGCAATGTGGCGCCCTTCGGCAACGTCTTCTGCAATTCCTCAACTTTCTTGGTCACGGCCGCAGCGACCGCCGTGGTCGAGTAGCCATTCGTTTTCTTGATCTCGATGCCCACCGCATCTTTGATCTTGAGCTCGCTGTTCGTTGCGCTTCCCGTTTCGAGACTGTCGAACTTGTAGCTGTACAAGGCGAGCGTCCGTTGCTCCTCGGTGCCGTCGGTCGCCGTCGCCACATCACCAAGCCGAATCACGCGGCCGCCACGCTCGGCGACCACCAGTTGCATAAAATCCTCGGGACCGTCCAACCGACCCCGCAAGCGAATCGTCCGCTCGTCGAGCGCACTGGTGACGCGTCCAACGGGCACCGCCAAGTTGCCCGTTTGAATCGCCGCCACAACCTGTGGCACGCTCACGCCGACCGACTGCAAGCGCTGCGGGTCCAGATTGATCGTCAGTTCGCGCTTGACTGAGCCCGTCACGTTGACATCCGCCACGCCTGGGATGGATCGGATCTCCCGCGTAATCGTGGGATCGGCGATCTGGGTGAGTTCGGCCGGCGTGAGCGTGGTCGAGACCAGCGACAGCGTCACGATCGGAAAATCGTTCGGGCTGACGCGCTTGAGGATCGGCTCCTCCATCTCCTGCGGCAGCTCTTGCCGCTTGAGACTGATCGCGTCGCGAATTTCTTGCGTGGCTTCCGCCAACGACTTCGAGTAGACGAACTGCGCCGTGACTGCGGCGAAGCCATCACGCGCCTCGCCGTTGATGGACTTCACGCCGGCGATCGATTGAATCGCCTCTTCGATGGGCTCGAGAATTTCGCGCTCGACTTGCAGCGGCGAGGCGCCCGGATAGACCATGGTCGCCACGATAATAGGAGGCGTGACCTCAGGAAACTCATCCGTCTGCAATTGGAACAGCGCGACGAGTCCGAAGCCAACCAAAGCCAGCATCGATACGACGGTGATCAAGGGACGCTTGATCGCGTAATCTGAAATGAACATGAGATGCTCGTTGGTGAGACGTGGACTTCGTTAGTTGTTCTTCAACGGCGCGGCCGCTGCGTCCCGAGGCGATGACACCACCACGGGCGAGCCCACCGAGATCCCGCGAGCGGCGCCAAGCAATACGGTGTCCCCGGCAGCGAGCCCCGAGCGAATCTCCAGCGTTTCGGCGCCTTCATCGCGGACGCCCAGCTGCACATCCACCTTCTCCACTTTGCCACCCTTGAGACGGATAACGAACGCCGTAAGCCCTGTTTGGTCAACGGCCTTCTCTGGCACGAGGATCCCCAAGCGCTTCTCGGTCGACACCCGTCCTGACACAAAGAGCCCGGCCACCAACGCACTCTGCGCGTTCGGCACGGTGGCCTGGATGCCCACCTGCCGCGTCTGTGGATCCACCATAGGACTAATCCGGGTCACGCGACCGTCGAGTTGGCGATCCGAGCCGTTTACCGTGAAGCGCACCGTCGACCCAACGCGCACATCGGCCAGGGCCGACGTCGGCACTGAGCCTTCCACCTTGAGGCTTCGCGGATCGATGATGGTGAACAGCGCGGCGCCCGGGGAGACGATGTCTCCAGGACTAACCGACTTCTCCGCCACCACTCCGGCGAACGGCGCGCGCACGGTGGCGTTGCGAAGCCCCTTCTCCGCCGCTGTCAGGCGCGCCTTCGCGTCGGCCAGTTGTGCCTGGGCGATCAGGTTGGCGCGCTCCGCGCCTTCGACGTCCCGTTCCGAGATCGCACCAGCTGCCAGCAATGTTTTTGCGCGTCCCAGCTCGCGTGCCGCTTGGTCGGCGGAGACCGTGGCCTGCGCCAATCCGGACCGTGCTCCCGTCGCTTGTCCGTCAAGGATCGCTGACTCGATCCGCGCGAGCGTCGCGCCGGCGGCGACGCGTTGCCCCGCTTCGACGTACGTCTGCAACACGGAGCCCGCGACTTCCGCGCGAATGCGCGCTTCACGCTCAGCGACGAGGTTTCCGGAAAGCGACGGCCCACTGCGCAGCGTGTCCGTGGTCGTCACCGCAATGTTGTCGGGACCGATGGTCTGCACGGTTGGCGCCGTGTCGACCGGCGCTTCTTTCTTTTTGCAGGCGCCGAGCAGCACCGCGCTCACAACGAGACTGGTCACGGAAACGATCGGCGCCATCCGGCGCATGGTGGTCATCATGGGATTGAGCCGGTTGATGTGGGAGAGCCAGCAGATAACGGAAGGTCGCGCAGGAGTTCCAAGCGCTTGCGTGCAACCTGCAAGTCGCGGGCGGCGCGGGCGCGGTTGCCAAGCGCCTGTTGCAGCTGCACACGCGTTTCAGACAGTTCGAGTTGCGTGGAGATGCCTTCACGGAAGCGCACCTCCGCAATCGTGTAAGCACGTTGCGCCTGCTCGGCGGTGCCCACGCTCGCCTGCCACGTCGCCTCCGCCTCCGCCAGCCGAAGGGTCGATGTTCGCGCATCCAGCGCGGCGCCCTCCTCAACCTGACGCAGTCGCTGTTGCGCTTCGATGACGCCCGCTTGCGCGGCGAGAATGTCTCCGCGCACCCGACCACCGGTGAACAGCGGATAGGAGAGTCCTACACCGACGGTCCAATTGGGCAGGAAGTCGTTGAGGGCTGTGGGCAACACACCCACAGGGTACGCGAGTCGTTGATAGTTGGTTGTCGCGGACAGCGTTGGCAGCCGCTGCGCCTTCGACACCTTGAGTTGCTGTTGGGCAACTTCGAGGCCCTTGAGCGCCTGACGCACCGGCGCGCGACGCGACGCCGAGGTATCAGCGGCGGCAACCGTGCGGGCGACGCGCGCTTGCACGGCGGGATCGATCAACAACACATCGCTCGCCGCGACGTTCACGGTTGAGGGCGTCGTCGACGCCACGGTCGACGCGACCACGGTGGCCTCCACGATGCTATCGGTGAGCGCGAGCGAACGATCTTCGGCCACATTGAGCAGCTGCCGCAATCGCACGTACGCCAGCTCGCGGTTGGTCCGCTCGCGCAACCATGCGGGGCGTTGATTGTCGCGCGTCACTTGGGCGCGGATCAGCTCGAACTCGGAAGCCGTTCCGACGCTGCGGGTCAATTGCACCAGGCGCAGGGCTCGCTCGGATTGCACCAAGGCCGAATCGGCGATTGTCACCAGACGATCTGCGAGCAGCGCGTCGTAGTACGACTGGGTGACATCAAGCTGCACTTGCGTCTGTGCGGTCGTGATGCCGATTTCGGCGGACTCACGTCCCAATCGCGCAGCGCGGATACTTGGCGCTGTGGCGGCGTTGAACAGCGCCTGCGACGCGGTCAACCCGAAGTTGAAGTTGTATTGCGAGGCGAAAATCCGTGTGAACGGGTTCTCCGCTGCGCCGCCGGTCGTGTCCGCGCCACCGCCGGTGGTGTTGCCGCCGCCACCAGCCGCCGCGGCGAACTGGTTCTGCAGCTGCTTCTGCCAGTTCAACGACGTGTTGACCTGCGGCAGAAGTGCCGAACGTGACTGTGCGAGCAGGCCGCGCGACCGCTGCTCGCCGGCACGGGCGAGGGCGACTTGCTCACTGGACCCGCTCGCCATACGCAGGGCGGCATCGAGCGACAACGAAAGCGGCGCACCGCCGCTGGACTGCGCCGAGACATCGCGAGCACCAAGCGCGAGTGCACCGATGGCAAGCGCGGTGGTGCACGCGATGCGCATGCGTGGTGCGGGTGGACTATACCTGAGTGGCATCATTTGGTAGGCAACGGGGAAGAGCTGGCGCCGCGACGGGCTGTACGAGTGAGTGGGACGGTAGGTTCCGACGTGACGCCGATGCCGCGCAGGAAGATGCGGACATACGCGTGCAGGGCCTCGTCGACGGACTGGGGAAACATTGCCGGCATGATTTCGCGATTCATGGCGTCGGCAAAGATGGCGCCCATCAGCATCGTCACGGCGCCACGAACATCGGACGGACGGGTGGCGTCGGGATCAGAGATCCACCCGTGTCGACGCAATTGTACTGCGTACTCCCGGAGTTGAGCGAACGCCCCGCTTGGGCCTTCCGCCGCGCAGACGGCTGTTTCGGGACGTTCGACGGCTTCGCTCATCATTTGCCGGACGATGTCGCGCATCGCGGCTAACGACGAATGATGCGCATGCACCCAGGCGAACAATTCACGCGGCGGCTGCACGGGCACCTGCGGCAGCACCACTTCCTGCTCCAGCCGGGCACACTCACGCATGGCCGAATCGAGCAGGGCGTCTTTTGAGCCGAACTGGCGGAAGATCGTGACTTCGTTGACTCCAGCCTCCTCGGCGATGCGACGGGTGGTCGCGCCGCCCCGGCCGTGCAGCGCGTAGACGCGTGCGGCGGCGTGAAGGATGCGGTGGCGGTGGTCTTCGGTCATGCAGGTATGTTAAAGCAAGTGCATGCTTGCTGGCAAGTGGGTGCTTGCTTACCTGCGGGCTTACCGCAAACTGCGGGTGGGGGTGGGACTGATTAACTGCGGGTGGGGGTGGGACTGATTTACTGCGGGTGGGGGGGGCGGGTGCTACTCTTCTGGGATGTCCGGACTTGACGAACTCCTTGGCGCGGCTCGGCTGGCGTTGGCCGAGCGGCCGCTGGTGCCTTTGGCGCTCGCGACGCTGGTTGCGGTTGAGGGCTCGTCGTATCGGCAACCTGGCGCGCGGCTCCTCGTCGACGCGGAGGGGCGGGTGTTGGCGGGCGCGGTGAGCGGCGGGTGCCTGGAGGGCGACGTCGCGGCGCATGCGTCTGCGGTCTGTGAGGCCGGGGTGCCGAAGCTGCTGACCTACGACCTGCGCGAGGATCTCGAATCCATCTGGGGATTCGGCGCCATGTGCGACGGCGTCGCGCATTTGCTCCTTGAGCCGTTGGCAGATCTCTCCTGGCTGGTTGGCGCCTGCGCCATTCGCGTCGCACGTACCGGCGGCGCCCTGGTGACGGTTGTCGACGAGTCCGCGCTCGGAGGCACCCGTCTCTTGTCGCAATGCGAGCCAGTGGTGCAGCAGGTGGTGGCGCGACTGCGTGACATCGCGCTACACACCAGTGGTCCACATGGGGAGACCGTTCGGCTGGGTGGTCATGACGTGCAGTGTCTGATCGATCCGTTGACTCCGCCGATTTCCCTCATCGCGATCGGTGCCGGGCGGGGCGCTGAGGCGTTTGCCCTGATCGCCGGAACGCTCGGGTGGCAGGTCACGGTCATTGATCATCGGCCGGCGGTCTTGGAATCGCTGTCGCTGCCGGACTCGGTGACGCGATTGTGTGCGCGAACATCCGAGGGTATTGCGCACATCACGACCGACGAACGCACTGCGGTGGCGCTGCTGACACACCAATTTGCCATTGATCTCGAATGGCTCACCGCACTGCTGCCCTTGCCTCTCCCGTACGTGGGGGTGTTGGGCTCCCGCGTACGCGCGGCGCAACTGCTGGACGCCGTGCGCGACGGCGGGGTGCAGGTATCGCCTCGTATGCATCGGAGTTTGCACGCACCCATCGGACTTGACCTTGGCGGAGAAACTCCCGAATCGATCGCACTGGCGTCCATCGCCGAGATCGAGGCGGTCATGCATGGACGTCCCGGCGGTGCATTGCGAGACCGGCAGAGCCCCATCCATTCACGGACGCAGACGCCGCGTGCCACGACCTAAGTTGGCCCTGAGTTTGCCGAGCGTTTGCGATGAGTTTGCGATGAGTTTGCCGTGAGGTTGCCGAGAGGTTGCCGAGAACTCATGGTGAGCGCACAGTGAACACGGCGGGAGTTGTGCTGGCGGCGGGTGCCTCGAGGCGAATGGGTGCGCCCAAACAGTTGCTGGTTGATGAGCACGGCGAGACACTCATTCACCGTGCCGCTCGACAGCTGCTCGATGCCGATTGCTCGCCCGTCGTTGTGG
>JANOPS010000443.1:0-5155 GCA_031421995.1 Gemmatimonadaceae bacterium | reverse complement strand
GCGAAACCGGAGGCCTTGAGCCATGCGTTCAGGCTATCGACGCCGCCGATTCGCATGACCATTTGGTCGGTGGCCACGTTGTCGCTCGTGATCACCATCTCGGTGAGTAAGTCCTTGATGGTCGGCGTCTGCCCCAGATCGTGGTATTGCAGCACGCCCGATCCATCACGCAGGTCGGCACGACGAATTTCCACGCGGTCCGCCAAGTTGATTTTCCCTTGATCCACCAGCTGAAAGGCGCGCAAGAGGATGGTGAGCTTGATGACACTGGCGCTACTAAACGCATCGTCGGCGTTGACCGCGGCCTCTTCACCGGTGGTGAGATGTTTGACGTAGACGCCCGTCCGTGCCGGGAAACGCGCGAGTTCGGACTCCAGCAATCGCGTGAGGCCACTTTTCGCTGACTGCGCGTCAACCGGATGTGTAGCACAGGCAAAGACGATCCCGGCGAGCAACACGCGGGCAACAGTACTGGTGGCGGTGAATCGCATTGGCCGACGGCTGTCCGTGAAGTGAGGAGAGAAACGGGGTGGGGCATCTCCCGTGCATCTCCACAAACGTGCCGCGCGTTCTCACGCATCGCCAGTCGCGCAATCGATGCCGAGCTCGCCCGCCACGACGGGTTGAAACTCGGCTGCGGCCATCACGTACGCCTCATGAAATGGTACAGTACCAGTTAACGAACACCATGTCATTCTCCGTCAGGTTCGCCGGCCTACCCCTCACACGGCAGGGACTCTATGAAAACGCTCAGCACCAACAAGCTCGGATTTGTCTTGCTGACCTTTGCCGTCTTCTTCCTCGGACTCTACGGACGAGGATGGTTGGATCACGTCGTCACGATCCCCTTTCCCGACAAGTACTGGAGATATGCGTACTTCACCTGCGTCTGGTTGATCGGTGTTCCCGTCGCATACTTGTCGCTGCGGTATGGCGTCAAGAATGTGCTGTCAGAACTCGGACTCCGCGTGGGACTACGGGATGGGTTGACGTGGGGTTTCCTGATTACGCTGCCGATGCTCATAGGCTACGCCGCCGTCAGCAAGACCTTCGACGTCAATATCGCCGATCTGGTGGCGTACAGCGTGCTTGCAGCGCTCGCCGAGGAGATTCTGTTTCGGGGGTTTTTGTTCGGTCAGCTCTCGCGTTATGCCAACTGGAAGCTCTGGATGGGTGCGCTGGCTGAAGCGTCAATCTTTGGGTTCGTGCATCTCTATCAGGCCAGCAACTGGATGTCTGCCCTGGGCATTTTTGGGATCACCTTCGCCGGCGGTCTGCTGTTTGGCTGGCTGTTCATTCGGTGGGGCTACAACCTCTGGCTGCCTATCGTCTTGCACATGCTGATGAACGCGTATTGGGGCATCTTCGCGATGGGGCAGAACGCGCTTGGCGGCACATGGGGCAACGTGTTTCGCGTGGCGGCCGTGGCGGTCGCGGTGCTGGTCACGTACAAGCGGCCGCAACACACAGGCACGACGGGTGCTGCTATCTCGCGACAATCTGGAGCCCTATAGGAGCGGCCCAGATCCCCTCAGGGTGTCGAATGATCATGACAGCCAGCCCGGTATCCCTCGCGATCACGGTCACGGTTGAGTCGGGCTGCGTCAGCAGCGTAAGCTTTGCTGGCGTTCGAATCTCCCACAGGTAGGCCGTCTTGGGTGCTGGCACGCAGAGCGGATCCCTGCGCACTTTCGCTTCCACTGTATCGCCCACTGTGGCCGCCAGCGTGATGGTCCCTCGCACGCTGACCGTCGCGAAAAACGCGAAGATGCACGAATCATTCGCCGTGGGGCCGACTTCTGTTGTTGAGCTGCAGCCACTATTCGTATACACCAGCGTGACGCTCGTCAGCGCACACATCATTCGTCGCGCTTGCGGTGGCATCGTTATCCTTCGCTGAATATGATGGTCCATCTTTGCCGTATCACTCTACATCTGGCGATGTGGCGGCGTCAGCCGCTATTCCGCAATCCAGCGGCGATCCCATTCAAGGTGAGTTGAATGGTGCGCACCACCTGCGGATCAGCGTCGCCGCCGCGCAGCCGCCGCAGCATCTGCACCTGCAGCGTGTGCAGCGGATCGAGGTACGGGAACCGATTGCGAATACTGCGCGCGAGCGAGGGATTGTCGGCCAACAGCGGGCCACCCGTGACGCGCGTAAGCCAGGACACCAGCTCTGTGTGCTCCTCGGTGATGCGCGCAAACACCCGCGTCGCCACTGCCGCGTCGGACGCCAGCGTGAGATAGCGCTGCGCAATGCCAAGATCGCTCTTGGCCAGTACCATGCTCATGTTGGACAGCACGGTGCGGAAGTACGGCCACTCGCGGTGCATCCGCTGCAGCAGCGCGATACTGCCGTCCTGTTCGGCGAACGCACCGAACGCCGACGCCGCGCCGTACCATCCCGGCAGCAGGATCCGACACTGACTCCAGCTGAACACCCACGGGATCGCACGCAGATCCTCAATCCGATCTGACGCTGTCCGCGACGCGGGACGACTGCCGATATTGAGCGTACTGATCTCGCGGATGGGTGTAATGCTGCGAAACAGCGACACAAAGTCCGGCGTGCCGTAGACGAGCTGTCGATAGGCGCGCAGTGATTCCACCGACAGCGCGTCCATCGTCGCGACAAATTCGGCGGGCGGCGCTTCTGGAACGTGTGCTGCGGCACTGGCAATCGTGGTCGCCGATACCAACGCCTCAAGACTCCGGCGCGCTTGATCGCGGTCGGCGTAGCGGGCGGCGATGACTTCGCCTTGCTCCGTAATGCGAAGCGTGCCGTCCACAGCACCGGGAGGTTGGGCCAATATTGCCTCGTAACTGGGCCCGCCACCCCGACCCACGGTCCCGCCGCGTCCGTGAAAGAAACTGAGACGGACACCCGCTTCGTGTGCCACCGCCACCAGCTCGGCTTGCGCGCGGTAAATCTCCCACGTCGAGGTGAGATATCCACCGTCCTTGTTGCTGTCGGAGTACCCCAGCATCACTTCTTGCCGATTGCCGCGCGCCGTGCGAAGCCACTCGCGATACATGGGAATGCCGAGCAGCGCCCGCAGCGTGGTGGCGGCAGCGCGCAAATCATCAATCGTTTCGAAGAGCGGCACAATGTCGAGCACCATCCGCGGCACGGGGCCCGGCACCAGCAACCCGGCCTCTCGCAGTAGAACGGCAACTTCGAGTACATCGCTCACCGACTGGCACTTCGAGATCACGTAGTGCCGGACCACGCGATCGCCGAAATTCTCCACCGCTGTCGCTGCCCGGCGCACGATGGCCAATTCGCTCGCCGTCTCTTCGCGGTACGTGAGCGCCTCACTGTGGAGCGGCCGTGCCGTGGCAAGCTCGCGAAGCAACACGGTCGCTTGCTCGTCATCCGAAAGCGCCGCGTAGTTCGCCACGACGCCGGCCTGCGCCAACAGCTCCGCCACCACCCGCACGTGCACCTCGCTATTCTGACGAATGTCCAGCGTGCAGAGGTGAAAGCCGAACACGTCGACCGCCGTACGCGCCGGTTGTACCCGAGCATCCGCCAGTGCGGCCGCGCCATGCGTGCGCAGCGAGTGATCCACCACGTCAAGATCACGCGCCAGCTCCGACGGTGATGCATACGGCTCGCGCGGTCCGATGGCCGGCACGCCCGGCACTGTGCCAAGTGTCCGGAGAGCGCTCGCGGCGAGCCTCGCGTGCATCCCACGAATCGCACGACGGTACGACTCGTCGGCGCGATTGGGCGACTCATCGCCCGCCGCATTGGCGAGCGCCAACAGTTCGGCCGTCGGCGTCACTAACCGTGCGGACATCGAGAGTTCATGCGACAGCTCGTACAGCGCACGAAGGTGATGCGTGTACGCGATAGTAGCCTGCTCCCCCACCGCCATCGTGAGCACGTCTGCCGTGACGAAGGGATTGCCGTCACGATCACCACCAATCCACGAGCCCATCCGGACAACGGGCTTCACCTGCCGCGTATCGGGCACCAGCAACGCGTTCACCTGCGACTGCACCGCTGCCTGAAGGGCCGGCAGTTCCTCAAACAAGGTGAGGTTGTAGTAGCGCAACGTCTCCATGACTTCGTCGCGCACCCGCTGTTTGGCCTCACGCAGCAGTGACGTTTGCCAGAGCGTGAGAATCTGGAGGCGCAGTGCCGACTGCCAATCGCTCTGTTCCTCACTCGTGAACTGCGAGCGGTCGCGCGCGACGAGGAGATCGGCGATCCGTCGTTGCGCATCGAGAATGGTGCGGCGCCGAACCTCGGTCGGGTGCGCCGTCAACACGGGACTCACCTCCACCTCGGCGAACGTGTTGGCAATCTGTGCCGACTGGAGGCCCCGTTCGCGCAGAGCGGATACCGTATGCTCAAGGCTTCCAGGCTGCGGGGCCGACCCACTGATACGGTGAAACCGTCGACGCCGCGTATGATGGACGTCTTCCGCGATGTTCGCTAACAGCGAGAACCAACTGAATGCGCGCACGACGTAGTCCGCCGCCTCGTCGCTGACACCGGCGAGTATATCTGCGATCGTATGTGACAGCTGTCCCGACTCTTTCCGAACGGCTACCGCGTCGCGCCGCAACCGCTCCACCAATCCGAACGCCTCGGGGCCGGCCTGCTCACTGATCAGATCACCGAGCAGGCGCCCCAGCAGGCGGATATCGAGGTCCAGTGGTTCGTCGGGCTTGAGTGCGTCAACAGTGGGCGGCCGTGATGCGACCGTATTGACCGGCGCTCCATTCGGCGCGTCGCTCATGTGGCGAGCTCAATAGCATCGATCATGGAATTCGTCGCGGTACGTAGCACGGCTTTAATGAACGGGTCCTTTGCCTCGGTATAGGCGGCCTTGTTATCGGCAAACCGCGCAGCGAGCTGCAACTTCAACTCCTGATATTCACTGCGCAATGCCGCATTCGTGCGCAACGCAGCGCGAAATGCCAGGTGTTCACGCCAGATCGTTGACCCTGTCACGACTGCGTGCACGTGAATCCGAGGCGACAGCATTGGTGATTTGACAAAGTAGCGCCGCATCGGCAGTTCGGCTTCATACTTGGCGACGTACTCGTAGCCGAGCGCACTGAGTAACGTGATGCGGTGCTCGATGTGCGCCAGCGATGGTGCTCCGATCAGCACGTCGACGACGGGTTTCGCCGCGAGCGC
>JANOPS010000442.1:0-12276 GCA_031421995.1 Gemmatimonadaceae bacterium | reverse complement strand
TTGAGCCCATCTTGAACGTCGGTACTGATGCGGTCCAAGTTCTTGGACTGCGCCGTGACCGTCTTCGCGAGTTCAGTCGATAGTTGCGCAAAACTGCGAATGGATTCGCGCAGCTCTTTCGCCGCTTTGTCGTCAAAGGCCACCTGCACGCGATCCGCAACCTGCGCCACGTCGCCGGCAATGCGTCCCGCAACAGACGTGAGCTGCGCAATGTCGGGAAGTACGGCACCGGCAAGTGTGTCGCTTGATGTGCGCGCTTCGGCCAGTGCCGCACGCAGCGCGCGATCAGGCGGAACTCCGGTGGACTCGGTGACGGTGACCTGCCACTCGCCGAACAGGCTTGACGCGACGAGCAGGACTACCGGATCGGACGGCAAGGGGATGGTTTTGTCGATGGCGAGTTGCAGCACCACCCATCCCTTCTCACCGAGCGCGATACTGCTGACCTGACCGGCACGTACACCGCGAATCACCACCGGATTGCCAACCGACACGCCGCCCACTTCGCGCGCGCGCACGATGACGCCGGTCTTGCTGCCGCCAAAGTCCGCCTGCTTGATCCAGAGGACGGTGGCCAGCAACAGGGCCGTCACGACGATGACGGTAACGCCGACAAGCACATCGGTCGATCGCTTGGACTCTGACATGTTCGAAGGTTAACGGATGGTCCGGCCGGTCAGCCAGAGCAATGCCCAGAGTGCATCCAACACCAGAATCATGACTGCACTGATCACAACGGCACGCGTCGCGCCGCGTCCAACACCCTGTGCGCCACCCTCTGTCGCGAGTCCTGCCCGACATCCGATGAGCGCAACAGCAGCACCAAAGCTGGCCGACTTCACCAATCCATAGCGAACATCAAAGTCGGTGAAAAAAATCCGCACCCCTTTCAGGAACTGCGGCGTGGTAATGTCAAGCAGGCTGAGCGACGCCAGCCATCCCGACGTCACGCCAACCACCATGGCTGTGCCAACCACGATCGGAAACATGAGCGTTGAGGCCCACACGCGCGGCACCACAAGGTGGCTTATCGGATCAAAGGTGAGCGTCTCCAGGGCATCAATCTGTTCGGTTACGCGCATCGTCCCCAACTCGGCGGCAATGTTGGCACCGACGCGACCGGCGAGCGCCAAGCCCGTGAGCACGGGAGCAAGTTCAAGCGTGACGGTTTTCTGCACGAGCGTGCCCACGAAGTACGGCGGCACCAAATCGCCCACGGAGTAGCTGGCCAACAGGGCGAGGACAATGCCCGTGAAGAGCGCAATGAAGATGCCGATCGGCAAGGACTGCACGCCAAGTGTTCGCGCGTGATAAGTGAATTCGCCGCGCCAGCTCGCCACGTCCGCGGTTGCCCGAAGGACTGTCATCACGAAGCGAGCGCCCCCTCCTACCGTCGCGAACGCGTTTCCAGCGGCCCGACCCAGCGCGGCAATCAGCGCCAAGGGCCAACCGGGCGTCGTCGGTGTGCCCACCACTACCAGCACCACCAAAGGACCATGCCACTGGCAAGGCCAAGCACGATCAACGCGGACGCCGCGCGAAGGCGAAAGCGTGAGGAACCGAGTACGAGTATGACACCCGTTTTGAGCAGTGTGTTGGCGATGACGCCGATACCGATCGCGAGCGCTGCGATGTGCGTTTGGGTTGCATCCTGCGCAAGTCGGGTCATGGCGATGGTCAACGCGTCCATATCCGTGAGCCCCAGCATCGCGGCCGTTGTCAGGACGCCCGTGTTTCCGAGCGTGTCATTCACCCACGCAATGACGACAAGGGCAACCTGTAACGCAACCGCCAATTGGATGGATACACCGAGCGCTAACGGGTTTTTCAAAGTATCGGACATCGCACTCGGCGCACCGAGCGCTAGCGGAGCAGCCAACCCCTGCGCGCCGCTCGACGCGTCTGCTCCAGTGGGATCCGTCGCAACGGCCGTTGTTCGAAGGGATGGCGTGAACCAATAGCCTGCGGCGAGCATGCCGACGCCGACGACGAAGGGCACGCCGAGCAGGACGCCAAGTTCTGGAAACAACGACCGCTGCATGGCGGTCGCCATGACCAGCACACGAGGCAGCAAGACGGTGCACGCGCCGGTCACGCCAAAGGCCAAGGGCGCCACGAGTGTAGGCTCTAACCGGCTCCGACGGCTGAAACTGAGCGTGACCGCCGTTGACGAGACCAGACCACCAAGCAGCCCTAGAAAACCCACACCGCGACTTTCGCCGATGACGCGTCGGGCGATGTATCCGGCGAAATTGATCGCGCTGAACAGCAGCACCACGTACCACAACTGGCGAAGTTGGACAGCGCCGTACGGGCCGTATCGCCCATCGGGAAGCAACGGAAGCACCACCAGCGCAAGCACACCGAATTGCACGCTGGCGCGAAGCTCCGTCGATTCCACGCGCTTGATGGCGTTCTGGAAGGTGGATTTCTCGGACAGCAACACGAGCACGATCGCCGTTGACGCACTTGCGATGCTGCGAAAGCCAAGGCCCGCGACGATACCCAACGTGACGACGAGGAGCGCCGCCACTTCGGTCGTTCCGTCGACCGTCGTCCCCGGCCGTCGCATCGCCGCCGCGTACGCGACGATCACGAGGAGCAAGGTGCCGCCGATGACACACGCCGCGGGCAGCGGTTGCTCAATGCGTACGAGCCAACCGCCGAAGCCGCCAAGTGCGCCGAGCATGGCGAACGTACGGAGACCGGCGAATCGAGCATCGGGGCCTGACACATGTCCTGACCATTCGCGCTCGAGGCCGATGGCCAACCCCACCAACGCCGCCACGAGAAGATCGAACCCTGTTTGGGCATCCATTCCTGCAGTCTACTGCATTCCGGAGCGGTCTGCGGTCCGGTGGGATTGGGGAGTCGAACCGCCGTACGAGCTCAACGGGGGGTTGCGCGGCGGATTCAGAGGTAGTATCCTTTCATCCGGATTTACGGATATGACACAACCACGACTCTCCATCCACGAACGCTTGGCCGAATTGGCCGACGCGACCCGCTGCCGGCTCTTGCTGGCGGTGGAACGTCAGGAATTGACGGTGGGGGAGCTGTGTTCGACGCTGCAGCTCCCACAGAGCACGGTCAGCCGGCATCTCAAGATTCTGGCCGACGAGCACTGGGTGACGTCCCGGGCCGATGGAGCGACCCGCTGGTATCGCCTGTCGACTGCCCTCGACGAGGAGGCCTCGGCGCTTTGGGCCTTGGTGCGGGCCCCGATTCGGGAGACGGCCTCTGCTATTCAAGACGTCGCCCGGATGGACGCGGTGCTGGCCACCCGTCGTTCGCGCAGCGAGGCGTTTTTCGCTACGGCCAGCGCCGAGTGGGATGCGCTGCGTACCACGTTGTTTGGCGCCCGCGCCGACGTCTCGGCGACGCTGGCGTTGCTCGATCCAGCGTGGATCGTTGGTGACTTGGGAAGTGGAACGGGTGCGCTCGCCGCGGCCATCGCGCCGCACGTGGCGTTCGTGCACGCGGTGGACGCGTCGCCGGCCATGGTGTTGGCGGCGCAGGCCCGTCTTGAGAGGCTGTCCAACGTGGAGGTGCATACCGGCACCTTGGAGGCGCTTCCACTTGAGGACCATGTCCTGGACGTCGCCGTGATGTCGCTCGTGTTGCATCACGTGCCTGACCCAATGCGCGCGCTGTGTGAAGTACGCCGAGTATTGCGCCCAGGTGGTCGTGTGTTGATCACTGACATGCGCGCGCATACGCGGGTGGAGTACCAACAGCAGATGGGACACATCTGGCTGGGATTTGACGCAATAACGTTGGAACGATGGTTGAAGGACGCGGGATTCATTGGCATGCGCTACACGCCCTTGCCGGTCGATCCCGATGCTGCAGGACCCGCACTGTTCACCGCTGTATCGACTACATCACCAGCACAGCTGCTCACCTAAGGAACTCACGATGGTTACTGCAGTCATGACCGAACACGGCGTCTCGCCGCTTTCCGCACTTGATCGTCCGGCCTTTGCGGTGCGCGACTTGTCGCTCGCCGAATGGGGTCGTAAGGAAATCCGTTTGGCCGAGCAGGAAATGCCAGGCCTGATGTCGCTGCGCGCCGAATTCGCCGGCAAGGCGCCACTCAAGGGTGCAAAGATCATGGGCTCGTTGCACATGACCGTGCAGACGGCCGTCTTGATTGAAACGCTGGTCGCGCTTGGTGCCGACGTCCGCTGGGTCTCGTGCAACATCTTCAGCACGCAGGATCACGCGGCCGCTGCGGTTGCGGTGGGACCGACGGGCACCGTCGATGCGCCGAACGGCACGCCGGTGTTTGCCTGGAAGGGTGAAACACTCGAAGAGTACTGGTGGTGCACCGAGCAGGCGCTGATGTGGAGCGACGGCAGTGGCCCGAACCTGCTGCTTGATGACGGTGGCGATGCCACGCTGTTGGTGCATCGCGGCGCGGAGTACGAGAAGAGCGGCGTGATTCCGAGCTTTGACAGCGACAATGACCCTGAGGAGTGGGGCGTGATCCTGGATCTGCTGCGCGCCGAGCAGCGCAAGAATCCGGGCCGCTGGACGAAGGTGTTGGCGGCGATTCGTGGCGTGTCGGAAGAGACCACCACGGGCGTGCACCGTTTGTACGAGATGGAGCGCGCGGGCACGCTGGCGTTCCCGGCAATCAACGTGAACGACGCGGTGACCAAGTCGAAGTTTGACAACCTGTACGGCTGCCGTCACTCGATCATCGACGGACTGAATCGCGCGACCGACGTGATGCTGGCCGGCAAGATTGCGGTCGTGATGGGCTACGGCGATGTAGGCAAGGGCTGCGCGCAGGCGCTCAAGGGACAGGGTGCGCGCGTGATCATTACCGAGATCGATCCGATCTGCGCGCTGCAGGCGGCGTTGGAAGGGTATCAGGTCACGACGCTGGAAGACGTGGTCGATACGGCCGACATCTTCATCTCGGCGACCGGCAACAAGAACGTGATCACGGTGGAGCACATGGGTCGCATGAAGGACAAGGCGATCATTGCGAACATCGGCCACTTCGACAATGAGATCGACATGGCGGGTCTCAAGAAGGTTGAGGGCATGAAGCGCATCAACATCAAGCCGCAGTACGACGAGTTTGTGTTGCCGAACGGCCGCTCGATCTTGATTCTCGCTGAAGGCCGCTTGATGAACCTGGGTTGCGCGACGGGTCATCCGAGCTTTGTGATGAGCGCGAGCTTCACGAATCAGGTGTTGGCGCAGCTGGAGCTGCACGCGAACGCCGAGCAGTACGGAAAGCGCGTGTTTACGTTGCCGAAGCATTTGGACGAGAAGGTGGCGCGCTTGCACCTCGACAAGTTGGGCGTGAAGCTGACGGTGTTGAACACGGAGCAGGCAGACTATCTGGGCGTGTCGCTGAACGGGCCGTATAAGGCGGATCACTACCGGTACTAGACTTCTTGGCTGGTCGGCTGGTCGGTTGGGTGTGGGGGGCAGTGGCGCGGCGCTGCTGCTCCTCACACGTATCGGGGCGTGTTTGCGCGGTGGTGCCCGTGAGATCGCAGATGCGCCGCGCCACTGCCCCCCACGCCCAACCGCCGACACGGCGTACGCTCTGTTGTCCCGTTTTGACGTCGGATTGCGCGTACCGGGAAAGCCCCATCATCCCGTCGCGACCAACAGTACCACGCCTAACCCACCGACGCCGGTGTCCGTGCCAGCAGTGGTCGCGGTGCTGGCCGGCAACATGGCGATCTTCCGTCCTAGGAAAAAATGAGTCGGCTTCGGCCGGAGAGATGGTATTCGATTGGCGCTTTCCCTTGGCGCGGCATTGCCACGACCAGTCCTTGGCCAATTAGGTACGACAGCGTCTCCGAGACGGTGGCTTGCCGCACCTTCCAAAGGGTGGTAAGCGTCTTCTGCGTTTGCGCATCGGCACCGCGCGTTTCTCCCCATTTGAGGAGGCGTCGCACATGGTGCTCTTGCGGCAGAGCCGTCAACTGGTCCTGGTACTCCTGCCGAAGCGTCGGTGCGATGTCGTCGAACTGAAGCGGTTGGATGATGCCGGACAGCGCGACCTCTGTATCGGTGTGGTCTGGTTTCTTCCGCGGAGCAAGGCCAATGTTTGGCGTCACCCCGTCGTCGAGCGCCTGCAGCAAGCCGCGCAAATCTCCGCGGTACAGTTCGTAGATTTCGTCGGCTGCTGCCGGGTCGACCGGTGCAATGACGGGCAACGCCGGGTCCTTCTGCAGCCATGCGTACCGTGCATCCAGCAGTCGATGCACGTCTGCAGCGGGCATGGGTTCCAAGGTACGAATGCTGAACGTCGTGCGTACCTGCGGATGAGCGGTGATTGCTGCCTGAATGGCGTCGGGCGTGCCGACGACTACAACGTGGAGTCCGTTGTGCATGAACAGTGGGTCACGCAAGTCGCGCATGATGGTACCGGCATTCAGCGCGCCCGCTTCGCTCAGATTCTCAGGATTGTCGATGTGCAGCAAAACACCCTGCGCGTCACTCGATTGCACAAGCGTCATGAGATCGCGCAGCACACGCGGTCCGTCCAAGAGAATGTCACGAGGAACGGTGGCGCTGATGTTCTGGCCGACCGACGCCCCGACTCCAAACAGTGAGAGTCCTCCACTGCGCGCCTTCTCACGGGCCGATCGCACCAGCACCTGGGCCGCCTGCATCGGCGCGGTATCGACAGTGTGCGGGCGGTTGGCGAGCAGAATGTCGTACACGGCGCCAAGGACCCGCCCAAAGAGGGATTCACTGGAGTCGTCGGCGAACACCGGAACGAAGCCGTCCGTGGTCAGGTAGCCGTTCGTCAGCGCATGCGCCTTGAGCTGTTTGACCAACGTCGTCTTGCCGATGCCTGGATTGCCTGCAATTGCTCGCCTCGATGACCCGCTCCCCGCACCGAAAAGACCACCCACCAGCGCCGTCAAGTCGTCTTGGCGACCCACAAATAAGCTCAGCGGATGCGTCTGATCCCCGTCGCCAAGCGCGTCCTGCCAAAAGGGCGAGGATGCTAATATCGTAGTTTGAGCGATAACATGGTTATATCGACTTCCTGCGACAGGTCGGCGATAATCAAACGCAGAGCTCCCCGATCACAAATCGTTCGGCCCACGCGAAAGAAGCCGAGAGCTACCGCTCGACGTCGGCGATCAGCGGATCTCGTTTCGCACCCAGGCAACCCATCGAAATGAACAGCGTCAAGCAACTCGGTGCGATCAATCTCGAACCGCAAGAAGTGACGATCCTGTCTTCACGAGTCTTCGCTCGCGCCCCGTCGGTCGCGGCGGCGGCCGTGGTGCTTGCGCTGCTGTCGATGATGCAATACCCCGGAGGTACATCGATCGACGCGCGCACGGTAGGCTATGCGCTGACGCAGAACTTCCTGAGTGATCTCGGGATGACCGTCGCGTACGACACACAATCGAATGCGCTCGGGGCGGCGCTCTTCGTGGCCAGTATGCTGGTCATGGTGGGTGGATTCGGTGCGGTGGTGTGGCACTATGTGCGCTTGTATGCGGTGATGCCGGAAAGCCGGGGGGTTGCGCGGGCTGCGGGTGCTGCGAGCGCACTGGTGTGCGCGTCCTTTGTTGGCGTGGCATTCACGCCGGAAAATCGCCAAATGCCGCTGCATGTGGACTTCACGCTGTTTGCGTTTCGCGTAGCGCCAGTGGCCGTTGCACTTCTTGCGTTGGCGTCGCTTCGCGCGACTCGCCTGCCGCGCGCGATGGCCGTGACGTGGGCGGCCTTGACAATACTCTTGGCGGGGTATGTGCTCTTGCTCTCCGTCGGTCCGTCCACGCACACAGAGACGGGACTGGTCACTATGGTGGTGGCGCAGAAGACGGTCACAGTGCTGGCCGGGGGGTTACTACTTCTGCAGTGCTGGAACGCCTTACGATTCAGCGAACGCCATCGTCGAGCGTTGCAGTAGACCACGCGCCACGATCGTGGCGTCGTTGCACCACACCGCCCGCCCACCGCCTCTCAGCTCCCCCCAACCCTCGGCTTGTTCGGCGTCAGCGGCACCGCAAACCCAAAGCTCCACTGCGAATCTTTGCGTTCGGTTTTCGTAACCGCCATCATGTTGCGAATGAACGGCAGCAACTCCTTCTGCTGCGCCGTCACGATGCCTTCGACAATGTCCACCTGATCCCAGAACAGCGGCCAGTAGCGCTTGGTGGCGGCCTGCACGCTATCCAGTTCGATCTTGCCGACCACACGACTTGGGCGGCCAGCGAGAAATCGAGCCATGGGCACATAGATCTCGCGCACCTTGGCCGAGTACGCGGAATCGGCCGCGATCAAGGCAGCGATCTGCGGAGCTGTCAGAAAAATCGAATCGCTTTCGGCAAGCAGCAGGCGGTGCAAGTTTGACGTGTTGCGCAGGTAAATGTCGGCGATGGAGTCGGCGCCTCGCGGTTCCCAGCCTGTCTTCACCTTCATGGGTTCAACGGCACGACGCAGCTGTTGCACGTCGTAGGGGACAGAGAACTCGAGCGAAAAGTCGAGTGTCACTCGGAACGGTTGCCGGCTCAGCGTGCGAAAGGCGCGTGTGTCGCCGAAACGCGGATTGACATCATAGCGAAAGCGCTGCGCGGCGGCGTCAAAGCCTCGCGGTACCAGCAAGACGGGATCGGGCGTCGCGCGTGTCCCCCAGCCACGAAGGTTCTGCGCGCCGTGTAGTGCCTGATCCAGTCCGCCGAGCGGGTTTTCAAAAATGACATTCGATGTCACGCGACGTCCGCGCACCTTGATGGGGAGAATCGGTTGCCACTGCACGTTGAGCTGTTGGGTCCACGCGCCGCGGCAGCTATTGCGCGTCACGACAGCACCCAGTTGTCGCTCCAAACAGTCGCGAATATTCGACGGGACCGCGCCAAGCAGTGCTCGCAGCTGCGTATCGGTACTGGACGGGTCCGCATTCGCTGTGGCGGACAGGCTCGGCACGTACGCCCGATCATTGGCCCGTCCGTCACCGTTGACGTCGCCCTGTACCAGCGGCGTAAACGGCAGTCCCGACTGCAGGCGTGAGAAGAGTGTAATGGCGCCAACCTTGGGCACGTTGATGCCCCCCTGCAGCACCATGGCGTGGCGCGCGTCATTCGTGCCGGCCGCCCACTCGCGCGTGCGCGGATCGCCGAACGTGGCGCCGTCAAACCCGCGATACTGCTGCGACAGCCCTTGCAGTGTGTAGGCCGCCGATGTGAAGAAGGAGATGCGCGACCGGAGGCGAAAAAGATCTGGCTGGATCGTCGTGGTGAGTTGCCCACCGTAGCCGCGCAAATCGCTGGTGCGCAACGCGACGCGCCCGTAGTTGGCAGAGCGCCGCGATTCGCCGGCGGAGACGGCGCCCGTATTGGCGTCGATCGCACTGGTGCTCACGTACATGGGTCGCTGTTGCTCGCCCGCCAACGTGAACCGCGGCGTACCGGCGAAGTTGGCGTCGAGCGTGCTGGGTTGCGACAGATCGTACGACCCAAGCGCATCGACCTTGAGCAGCCACTTTCCTACCATCGTGCCAAGATTCAGTGCGGCGCGCCAACTGCGCGGCACGTCGAACGACGGGTCGACCAGCGTGACCGATGGCGCACGCTCTGCCAGCGCTGCTCCACCACCGGCGCACGAGGTCGGCAAGGCGGCGGTGGCCGCGGTGAGTGATTGCCAATCTGGCACGGGCGCCGAGGCGCCGATGCATGTCAGGTTGAGCGTACTGCCGGCCAAGCCCGCGCCAACGATCGCGTCGGCGAGCGTGAGCGGGCTGTACAAGTCGCGGAACTCGCCAATGCCTCCGCGAATGTAGCCCATGGTTTGTCGATAGAACGTGCCCAGTCGGTTCATGCTGGTGCCGTTGCCGTTCTCCTTGGAACGACTGAACGTGTAGGAAAAGCCCACGCGAGGCGACACGTGCAGACGCGATGGCGCAACGCCACTCTGCGTGCCGAGCGCCGCGTCAAGCGCGCTGTTGACTGGGGGTTTATCGCCGAAGGTGTTGCCTTCAAGGCGCGCACCATAGAGCATGCTGAAATAGCGCGACTTGTTCCACTGATGTCCGAGTGACAGCGCACCGTTCCACGCGGTGGCGCGTCGATCGGGCTGCAGCAGCGTGCGTGAGTACGATGCGGGTCGGTTGCTCTCGAGGTCGGCGAGCGAGTTGAACGTGTATTGGCCAAAGGCATTTTGGCGACCAGTTTGCGTGAGCCCGTCGCCGCGAAACCAGAGCTTGCCTTTGAAGCGGTGTTTGCTGCCAACGGCGTTCCAGTTGGTTTCGTTGGAGCCCTCGAGCGTCCACGTGGTGTTGTCGGCGGCCAGCCACGGATTGCCACCCAATTGCAACAGGGCGACATCACTCGCTGCGGCGTCGGAGGCCGAGCGCACCAGCACGTTTGCGCCGGGCAGTGCGAGATAGGGCGTCGTGGTGCGGCGCACCTGACTAAAGCCCAACCGGTTTTGCGTCAGAATGCGATGTCCCGGGCCAACGAATTGTCCGTGCACAAATTGTGCACCCATCGTACGCTCCGTCTGCTTGCCGCCCGCGGCGGGCGCGACCAACGGTCCAAAACCGAGGGCGCCTTCGCGTGTTCCCGAGGCATAGCTGGTGAGGGTGAGCGTGCGCAGCGAATCACGCACGTCATCCAATCGTCCAAGCCACGAGATCGATTCCCGTGTGCGCGCACTCGGCGCACCGCTGCTGCTGATCGGGAGGCCGAGTGTGCTGGCTACGCGGGTGAGGCGCGCGACGGAGTCGGCGGATACGCCGGAACGTCTCCACGCGTCGGGGTCGCCAGCGAGCAGCGTGGTGGGATCGCTGGCGGTGCGACTGGCGTCGAGCGCGACATTGTAGGTGAGGATGCGGCGAATCGCCTCGCCGTCGGCGCCGACGCTGGCGCGAAATCCCGTGTTGATGAGTCCGAGCGAACGCCCGATGGCATCGGTGACTTGCAGCTGCGGCGCATCGAGCGTGGCGAAGGCATTGCGTCGTTGGAAGGAGCGATCGCCAGCGCTCAGGCGCGAATCGATGTTGGCGCCGGAAAAGCCACCACGCGCGGGATCGAAGGTTGCGCCCGTCACGCGCGTGTCCATCCGCGCCGCACGAGGAAGTGTGCCGGCCGGCAATGCCATGCCGTTGAGCGTGGTGAGATTGGAGCTACTCGCCGAGCCGAGCATCGTTGGTCCACCGGGCGTGATGGTGACGCCGGGGATGGTGCCGGCGATGGCGTTGAGGTCGCCGATCGTACCGGGGAGCACCTGTCCGCTGACGCCGCTGGCCCATGCTTCGCTGGCACCGGTTTCTGCGTTGAATGGAGACCCATTGCTGCTGCTGGCCCGCACCGGTTTGGTGGCGACCACCTTGACGGTGGCGAGCATGGCGAGGTCGCGGGCGAGTGTGAAGTCGGCGACGAGTTCGCGTTCGTTGCCGACGCGTTGCACGCGGCGTCGCGCCGGCTTGAGTCCGATGGCGGACACATACACCAGGTAGTCACCGGTGCCGGGCTCGAAGCGGCTGGAGAACTGGCCGGCAGAATCGGTGAGCGTGGATTGGACGAGACGATCGGGGCCTCGTGTGATGGTGACTTGCGCTCCGCGCACGACACGGGCGGAGTCGTCGATGACGCGTCCACGCACCGTTTCGGCGGACTGGGCGGCAAGGGGCGCTTGCGTGAGCAGCAGCGCGATCAGGAAGGCACGCACATTGGAGGGAATCATGACTGGTAGGACGGAGCCATGCCGGGAATGGTTGCATGAGCGCTATCTTCCGTGTTGGCTGGTTGGGTCCACTCCAGTACGGTCCATATCGTGACGTTCGCCAGATGTACGGCACTTGTAAAAATCGCGGTGGGTCTGACGTGCCTCGTGCCGGTGTTGTCGAGTCGCGCGCAGGCACCGGTACCGGGATCGGCGCCAACGCCGCGGCGTGTTGTGCCGGGTGACAGTTCGTTGCGTGGTGCGGCGTTGCGATCCGATACGCTGACGTACACGCTGACCGGATTCCGCGACGGCGATGAGATCCCTGTTGGCACTATTACCGACGTCCTGACGCAGAGCACGTCGGCACCGTCGCAGCTCCATCGCGTGCTCACGGTGCAGCGTGGCACCGCACGGTTGATTGATTCCACCACGACAGATGTCGCGACGCTTGCGCCACGGCTTCATGCATCATTGCAACCGCAACGACAGTTGCGCATTACGTTCACCGGTTCGCGCGTCCGTGGGACCATTGGTCCCGTTGATGCCCCCGGTGTAGCTATTGATACCACGTTGGGATCGTCAGTGTTCGATTCCGGGAACTGGGACTTGATT
>JANOPS010000441.1:0-3611 GCA_031421995.1 Gemmatimonadaceae bacterium | reverse complement strand
GCGACGCGATGCTACTCGCACGAGTGCGTGCGGTGGCTGCTGCGTCATCCGCACTGCTCGGTCACGTTCGACGAATTCTCGGACGGGACACGCAGTCTGCATGATGTGCTCCGACTCACGCTCCCCTCCCTTGAACGGAGCACCGCAGACATCGAATGCTCGAACGACGACTCGAACGACGAGTTGTTCGACGCGCTTGGCGTGCGGGCGGCCCAGCGACTCCGATTCCTGATCGCCGAGCTCAGTCGACTTGATCACGCCCCAGCGATCAAGGACGAGTTGTACAACGCGCTCGGCGTACTGGTCCGCGTGACCCCGAAAACAGCGCAGTTCTCCACCGCCTTCAATCACCTGGCGGTCCCTGCGCCATTCTTTCATCGCGAGCGCCTCACGACATTCGATTCGCTCGCGCTCATGAATAGCCCGCTCCCGGCCGCACGTCCGCTCAGCGCCGCGGAGCGAGCGCAGACCGTTCGCGTCATTCGTGATACGATGACGTTGACCGGACGGGAAACAGATCCGGCCACGTACCTGGATGACCGATCACTGCGTCTGTTCGATCTCGAACGCGGCACGTCGATCGCCGTCTTTGGCATGACGCACGACCGGCAACTGGCACTGGAGTCGTACGTGGGCTTCACGGCCTTCAAGAACGGAATGCCGGTGTCGTATGGTGGGGCGTGGATCTTCGGCGAACGCGCAGACTTCGGCATGAACATCTTCGAGCCGTACCGCGGTGGCGAATCCGGTTACCTGATGTGTCAGTTGCTGCGCGTGTATCGGCAGCTGTTTCGCGTCCGGTACTTCGAAGTCGAAGCCCATCAGTTCGGCCTCGACAACCTCGAAGGCATTGCCACAGGCGCCTTTTGGTTCTACTACCGCTATGGGTTCGTACCCACCAACGCGGCACTCAAGGCATTGGCGCGACGGGAGAAGACTCGACTGGTGGCCAATCCGGGCACGAGGTCCACCCGCCAAACGCTGCTCGCACTTACCGGCAGCAGCGTCGCCCTGAATTTCGGCGGCTCGGTGCCAACCGCCCTGTCAGTCGTGCTCGGTCGCGTCACGCGCATGATGCGCCAGGAGTACCACAGCGATCGTGTGGCGGCCGAGCGTGAGTGCATCTCGCACTTTTTAGCGTCCGCCCATCACGCGCTGCCCCGTGACCCCGACCAGCGCGCCGCGCTCGCCGAACTGGCGCTCGTTGCGCGCGCGCTGCGGGTACGCGACGCGTCAGGGACTCGGCTGTTGGCGGACATGATCGCCGCCAAACCCGCCGATGTCTATCGCTATCAGGAACAGCTCTCGCTGTTCCTGCAGCGGCCAACCTCGCGACGCGCGGCCCGCTGAACTGCCGTTCCGTCTACCCCGCACGCGGAGCGTAGCACAGCAGGACGGGGATCCGCGCCGTGCGCACGACCTTGTCAGCGACGCTCCCAAGCAGGCTCCGTCCGATGGGTCCGCGGCCGTGCGTCGACAGCACAATCAAATCCATCCGGTTGTCCATAGCGAAGTCGACAATGCCCGCAGCGGGGTGCATGTCGACCGTGATCGCCGTCTGCATCGGACCAAGTGTCGACGCCCGCGCCGCCGCATCGGCAAGATAGGCGCGCGACGCCGCCTGTTGCTCGGCCATGTCGACGGTCAGCTCCTCGGCGTTGGCCATCGCGCGCAGCAGCGGATGCAGTGGCGGGGAAACGTACAGGAGGGTGAAGCTCGCGCCGTCGTTACGCACTGTACCAACAGCGGCGGTGATCGCATGTTCGCTCTCTTGCGTGCCGTCCAGCGCAATCAGCACGCGTTGAAACGGCATGTGCACAGACTCGGCCGCGTGCTCGTCAACGCGCACAATCAGGACGGGCGTATGGAGCCGGCGCGCAAGACCGTCGGCAACACTGCCCATCATCCACCGCGCAGGGCCGCCTCGCCCATGCGACGTCATCACGATCAGCTCCGCGCCATGCCGGACTGCGTAGGCGTCGATGGTCGGAACCGGTGCGCCGTCCAGCAACTTCACGTCCACATCGATCGTCGCATCGTCGGCACGTATTGCCGCAGCGGTGACATCAAGATATCGCGCCAGCCCGTGACGCATCTCGGAGTCAAAACGCGGTTCAAGAACGATGCCATGGCCGACGGCGGTCGGCAACGCGGACTCGTGAACCGCCACAAGGACAATTTTGGCGTGGTGTCGCGCAGACAGATCGAGGGCCACGGGCAAGGCCCGTTCGGCAAACAGGGATCCGTCGAGAGGAACAAGGATCAGTCGCATGATAGGAACCCGGCTGAGAGCGAAGTAGCGTGATGCCAGCGCGCACCGCGCCGACGATGGGTCAAGATCGCGCCTTGCTGTGAGGTCCACATGGGGTGAAACGCTGAGCGCACGTGAGGGAACGGCTGACGTCGGCAACACGTCCGCAAGACGTCCGCAAGATGTCCACGGCGTGCCGCGCGCATCGGCTCGGTCATGCACCCGGCACAACGCCGCCGGTATCGGGTACGCATCGGCAGCATGCTACCCAATCGACTGGTCTCTCTGGCTATGCTGCGACGGGGCGTCACGCTCTGGGGGGTCACGCGCGTTGCCGCCAGCGGTGTTGTCGCCTATGCTGGTAGAGACCCGCTGCGTCTCGACCCTGGAGCAGTCATCACGGTTCTGCTGCTGTGTGTGGCGCTGTGCTACGTCGAAACGGCACGCAATCGTGAGCGCGACCTGCTTGCCAACATGGGTATTCGACGGCGGACCCTCGCGCTGTGGTTCCTTACGCCGGCCGTGGCAGGCGAAGGTGCCGTGCGCGCGGCGGTCGCATGGCTGTGAGCATTCGCACGGATCCTGCCCCGCCGCTGCTTGCCGCCGAGTGCGTATCGAAGTCGTATGCGGGTCGCCGCGTGCTCTCGTCGGCAACGTTGCGCGCCGTACCGGGCCAACTCCGCGTGATGTTCGGGCGCAATGGCATCGGCAAGTCAACGCTCCTCAAAATTGCAGCCGGCCGCGTGACCCCGGACAACGGCGTGGTGCACTTTGGTGGTCGCGCATTGCTCGTCGCGCATCCCATGCCCTGTTGGCCGCGCGCGGGGTGTTCTATCTGCCCGACCATGACCTGTTGTCGCGCACATTCACCGTGCGACAACAGCTCCTCATGCTCCACGCGCAGTTTCCGGGCGGCGACGTGGTGTCCGCGGCAGAACGGGTTGGCATCGCTGCGCATCTCGACAAGCGTCCGGACCTATCGGGCGGCGAATTGCGACGCGCCGAGTTGGCGGCCGTTCTCGTGCGTCGACCGACGTGCCTTCTGGCGGACGAGCCGTATCGTGGAATTGCGCCGCACGACGCGGAAACGATCACGTCGGTATTCAAGGCGCTGGCGAGTGCCGGTACGGCGGTCGTGATCACCGGACATGAGGTCCCCACCCTCCTGCAGGCGGCGGACCACATCACGTGGTGTACGAACGGGACCACTTACGAACTGGGGCCGCCGGACGTCGCGATACGACACGAACGGTTTGCGGTGGAGTATTTGGGGCGCCAGTGGCCTCGTGGTGTTCCGGACCCGCGCATGGCCTAGTTGATCACCAGCACCTGAAATTGCGCATCTCTCGGTGCGCCCGTC
>JANOPS010000440.1:0-3573 GCA_031421995.1 Gemmatimonadaceae bacterium | reverse complement strand
GCGGTCCCCTATAAAGCGAAATCCGCCACTGACAATGCCGTTCACTCCCGGGTCGACACTGATCCAATTTTCGGTCACGAGTTTCACGCGTCGCGAGATGCGTCGCTCCGCGCCGAACATCAGCACCGGCTCGTTGCTCGTGTTGGCGTAGCCATCGGACTGTGCGTAAAACCAGCCTGCGCCCAGCGTGATCGCGTTGTCACGGCTCCCGTATGTACTCACACCGTAGAAGATGCCGGCGCTTCCCTCGTCCGCCACGCTGGGGGCAAAGAACGACAACACGCCAACAGCAACCGAAGCCTTGCCGCGATCGAGCACTCTGAGTTTGGGCGCCACGTATAAGACTTGTCCGAACAAGCCCGGCAGAATGGGCGTACCGCCGGCGATCGTAAACCAGTCAGTCACGCCATACCCGACGAAGGGGAGAAAGAAGAAGTAGGCCGAGACATATCCTTCACCCTTCGGGAGCATCCGCCCCGTAGGCGAGAAGAAAAGGCGCGTGCGGTTTGGGTCGTCAGTCCACGCTTCGCCGTTCGACTGGAGCGTGACTCGACGTTCGGAGATGATTTCGGCACGACGAATTTCCATCCGCCCGCCGGATCGCGTGAAGAGCACCACGGTGGAATCGGTCGAGGAGTCGACGCGGCCCACCAACACCGAGCCGTCCTTCAACCGAATTTCGGTGACGGTATCCGGTACTGCGGCAGTTGGCGACGGCGTCGAGGTTTGTGCGGACGCGCCCGTCGGAACCGCGGCGAGAAGCAGAACACTGCAGCACAACAGCAAGAGGCGGGGGCTCGACATGCGAGTGCTCGGTGAAGGGGTGGTCGTTGGCTCCACTTCATCATAGACCTTGCTTTGCTACGGCTCCATACGTCAGATGACGTAGACGCAGCACACACGATCATTCTATTGCCGCGGTGCGCTTCCGATTTTTGCACAATGGCAGCGGCTCCGTCCTCGCGTCGCCCCCCTTACGGCACGATGACCACCTTCCCCGTCACCTTGCGCGCCGCCATGTCGTTCAACGCCTGCGCCGTATCCGCCAATGCGTACCGCGCCGAGATGTGCGGCTTGATGGTAACGTCTGCCAACCAGCCCATCAGTTGGCGCATCGCTTGGGCATTGGCTTTCGGTTCGCGCTTCGCGAACTCGCCCCAGAATACGCCCACCAGCGACGCACCCTTGAGCAGCATAAGATTGAGCGGCAGTTTCGGAATCTCGCCATTGGCAAAGCCCACCACGAGATAGCGTCCGCGCCAGGCAATCGAGCGAAACGCCGCTTCGCTATACTCACCGCCGACGGGATCATAAATCACATTGGGGCCTTTGCCATCGGTGGCCGCTTTGATCGCCTCGCGCAGGGTGTGCGTGCTGTAGTTGATGGTGGCATCGGCACCATGTGCTCGGCACACCGCCAATTTTTCTTCGCTCGACGCCGCCGCGATCACGCGGGCGCCCAACGCCTTGCCGATTTCGATGGCGGCCAACCCCACGCCACCGGCGGCGCCCAACACCAGCATGGTTTCGCCGGCTTGCAGTTGTGCGCGGTCGCACACCGCGTGGTGGCTGGTGCCATAGGTGAGTGTGATCGCCGCAGCAATGTCGAACGGCATACCCGGTGGCATCGGCATCAGGTTGGCGGCCGGCACGACGACTTGCTCCGCGAACGCGCCATAATCGGCGAACGCAATCACTTGGTCGCCCACCTTCCACGTCGTCACGCCGTCGCCGACCGCCGTGATCACGCCGGAGAGTTCACTGCCCGGCGTGAAGGGCAACGGTGGTTTGAACTGATATTTATTCTGGATGATCAACACGTCGGGGAAATTGACGCCCGCCGCTTTGACCGCGATCACGACATGATCTTTCGTGGCGACGAGGTCGGCGTGCTCTTCGACCACCAGAGTATCGGGCAATCCCCATGCGTTGCACATCACGGCTTTCATAACACTCCTTGAGTGGGGCTGCCTGCGTTGCTGGACGAGTCGTCGGGAAAAGATGGTGCCGTGGACGGCCTATCGGCCGAGCACCACATCAATGCTCACCAGAATCTGCTCGAGCCGCTTCGGCGCCAATTTTCCCACGCGAGCGCTGAGCAAGCTCCGATCAATGGCAACCAGCTGTGAGGCGTTGGCGACCGAATCCTTCGACAGACCGGTCGCCTTCGCCGGCATCAGCGTGTTTCCCGGTGCGGTCTCCCATGTCAGATTGCTCGTGAGTGGGACACACACCACGGTCGGCAGTCGACTCTGGTTCAGTGCATTCCCCTGCACGACCACCAGTGGACGGCGGAAGCCGGGCCCTGCTCCGGCGGGCATCGGAAGGTCAGCCCACCAAATCTCTCCTTGCGCGACCTCTACCATTCGACGCGCTGCAACACGGCACGCGCTGCGGCATGCACGAACGGATCCCGCCGCTCATCCAGCTGGTCGACCACCTGATTCATCGCCTCCGTGACTTCCTCGGGCGCATGTCGGCTCAAGTACTCGGACAAGGCCTCGGCATACAGCTGGCTGCGCGACTTCCGCGCACGCTTCGCCTGTCGTTCCGCCGCCAGAAACACGGCATCGGGAAGAGAGATGGCGGTCTTCATACCACTAGTATAACCACCTGAGATTCCACCACAAGACCTTGGGTGGGGCAGCCTGCGTTGCTAGGCGAGTCGTCGGGAAAAGATGGTGCCGTGGACGTATCGGCGCTAACGTCTCTATCGCTACGGCAGGATATCACGTAGGCGTTCGCTCCTCTTCGCTGGAGATTCGCGATGTTGTCCACTCGCCGTATGCCTGCCGCGACTCGACTGTCCATCGGCCTGTCTGGTCTCGCGCTCGCGATCTCCGTTGGCATTCCTTCGCTGCCCGCACAGGCGCTCAAGGGCGTGATCTCCGGACCGGTCGGACCAAGCCCCTACGAAATTGTTCGTGGCTGGCACCAACCATTCGCCGCACCCGGCTTTGCCTTCGGCGGCAACTCCGGCGTGTTCGCCGAATCACCCGATCGCATTTTCGTTGCACAGCGCGGCGAATATCGGCTGCCGGATCCCGTGCCCGTGGGCTATCTGGGATTTGCCGGATCGCTGGGCATCAACGTGCTCACCGAGACCAAGGGCCGCGTGTGGCAGAACTGTCTCTACACGCTCGATGCCAATGGCCACGTGAAAGAGCGATGGACGCAGTGGGACGCGCTCTGCGAAGGATCATCGGGCCCCGGGCCGCATCGCGTGCGCATCAGTCCCTACGACCCGCAACACAAAGTCTGGGTGGTGAACGAAACGTTCAGCCAGATCTACATTCTTTCGAATGACGGGAGGCAGCTCCTCAAGACGCTCGGCGAAAAGAACGTGCAAGGCACCGATGGCACGCACTTCGGCAAGCCGCAAGACGTCGCGTTCCTGCCGGATGGACGCGTGCTGATCGCCGATGGACTCGACAACCATCGCGTGATGATCATGGACAAGAACCTGAACTACATCGGCGAGTTCGGAGGGAAAGGCGCCGGCCCCGGACAGTTCAACGGTGTGCATGCGCTGGGCATCGGCCCCGAGGGTCGCATCTTCGCCCTCGATCGATC
>JANOPS010000439.1:0-3837 GCA_031421995.1 Gemmatimonadaceae bacterium | reverse complement strand
GGCGATGGCGCCGCCGTTGGGGTTTACGCGTGCGTCATCGTCGGCAATGCGCAACTCGCGCAAACAGGCAAGGCCTTGCGCGGCAAACGCCTCGTTCAGTTCGATCACATCCATCTGATCGATCGTCAACCCGGCGCGGCGTAGTGCGAGCTGTGTCGCGGGCACTGGCCCCATGCCCATGATGCGCGGTTCGACGCCAGCAGCCGCGCTACTGACAATGCGAGCGAGCGGCGTGAGCCCGTGTTGCGCGAGCGCGCCCGTTGAGGCGATCAGCAATGCTGCGGCACCGTCGTTCAGCCCCGAGGCGTTTCCTGCTGTCACCGACCCCCCGTCGCGGAATACAGGCTTGAGACGCGACAGTGTTTCGAGCGACGTGTCGGGGCGAATGAACTCGTCGCTCGAGATCACGCGAGGGTCCCCCTTCTTCTGCGCGATGGAGAGCGGGGCGATTTCGTCAGCAAAGATCCCCGCCGTGCGCGCCGCCGCGGCCCGCTGCTGCGAACGCACGGCAAACGCATCCTGATCGGCCCGCGACACACCGTACTGCGACGCGACATTTTCGGCCGTCTCCCCCATCGAATCCGTGCCGAACATGGCTTTCAACTTCGGATTCACGAAGCGCCAGCCCAAACTCGTGTCGAACAGCTGCACGTCGCGTGCGAACGGCGTTGCGCCTTTCGACATGACATACGGGGCGCGCGTCATGCTCTCCACGCCGCCAGCAAGGAACAGATCGCCCTCCCCCGCTCGCACCGATCGCGCCGCGTGCGCCACCGCGCTGAGTCCCGACGCGCACAACCGGTTCACGGTCTCCCCGGGAACAGAAAACGGCAGCCCTGCCAGCAGCAGCGCCATGCGTGCCACGTTCCGGTTGTCTTCACCGGCCTGGTTTGCACAGCCCAGGATCACGTCGACCACCTGCGCCGGGTCAAGCGTCGGATGTCTCGCCACCAACGCCGAGAGCACGTGTGCCGCCAGATCGTCGGCGCGTACCCCGCTCAGCGCACCACCGAGACTCCCGACCGGCGTGCGGATACCGTCAACAATGAACGCGTCCTGCCCGGATGAAGTCATCGAAACGAGTTATGTCGGAAGATGGGGACGCGTCGTGCGATACCCGGTGCCACGAAAGTGGCCCACGATCACGTCGTCCTGATTGCGAACGGTCACTACACAAAACGCCAACCGATTGCTGGTGCTGTCCTCGATGCCGATCGCGGTGAGCACGTCACCCGGGCGCACCGCAACCGGAAAGCCGACCGTACAATCAATCGCAACGCTCAAGGTGCCGCCGGCGTTGATCGCGAACGCAAAGGCGCTGTCGGCCAGCGAAAACACAATGCCACCGTGCGACGTGCCAAACCCGTTCACCATCTCCTCGCGCACGGTCATGCGCACAACGGCTCGACCAACATCGGCTTCAAGAATCTGGATGCCCAGCCACTGCGAAAAGGCATCGCGTGCCATGAGATGATCAACAACAGCGCGCGGTGTAGCAAACCCCGGTGAGGCCGGCGACGCACTCCCATCACCGAGCGCGCTAGACATGGAACAACCGACCTCCCTCACGGACCACGCGCCGTAGCGTGCGCGCCGCGCGATACCGAGGGTCGCCATATTCGGCGTGCAACGCATCAATCCGCTGCAGCACCACGTCGGGGCCAATGGAATCGCCCCACGCCAGCAGGCCAATCGGATAGTTCACGCCCTTCGTCATCGCGACATCGATGTCGGCCGGAGTGCCCAAACCAAAGTCCAGTGCGGCGGCCGCCTCGTTGACCAGCATCGCCACTACGCGGTCTACGATACATTGCCCAAGCGCCGCGTCCTGCGTGGCCGTGCTCGCATCGTAGCCCGGCTGCCCGTCGGCGTAGTCATAGTATCCGCGCCCCGACTTTCGACCGAACCACCCAGCCTCGACGTGGCGCTGCTGTGTAACCGACGGACGATATCGCGCGTCGAAAAACGTCGACTCGAACACGGAGCGTGACACGGCGAAATTGATGTCGTTGCCGATCAAATCCATGAGCGTGAACGGCCCCATGCGAAAGCCGCCCAGCGCCGTCAGTGCCCAGTCAATCGTAGCGACCGAGGCAACCCCTTCGTCGTACACGCACAGCGACTCACCGTAAAACGGCCGCGCCACACGATTCACGAGAAATCCGGGTGTGTCCTTGGCGCGCACCGTCGTCTTCCCCCACGCCCGCATCAACCCTTCCGCTCGGTCCGCGACGTACGCAGCGGTCGTGAGCCCGGGCACGATCTCCACCAACGGCATGATCGGTGCCGGATTGAAAAAGTGCACACCCACCACACGGTCGGCCTGCTGGCACGCACCCGCAATCGCCGCGATCGACAGCGACGACGTGTTGCTCGCCAGGATCGCATCCGGTGCAACAATGGCATCAAGCGCGCGAAACACCGATTTTTTTGCGGCAAGCTGCTCGACGATGGCTTCAATCACCAATCCGCAATCGGCGAATGCCGCGAGGTGCTCGACCTCGACACCATCGACGTACGTTATCCGCCCCAATATCGCGTCCGCCTCCTCGCGACTGCGTCGCGCTTTCTCGACGTCGCGCGTCATCGCCGAGACATGCGCGGCACGAGCACGGGCAACTGCCGCCGACTGCGCGTCAGCGATCACGACTTGATGACCGGCCACGGCAGCGACCTGCGCGATTCCGGCGCCCATGGCACCAGCGCCAATCACACCGACACGCATATGGCCCGCACGCTCGTCGTGGTCTGCTGTGGACGAGAGCGTCAGCGCTGCGTTCGTAAGGCGAGTGTCCGTCGTCATTCGCCGCGGTACGTCGGCTTGCGCTTCTCCATAAAGGCACGCACGCCCTCTTCGTAGTCGGCCGTTTGCCCGGCTTCCGTCATCAGCTGCGCTTCAACGTCAAGCTGCGCATCCAGGGAATTGGCGAACGACGCGTTCAACGCGCGCTTGGTCAGGCCAAACCCCCTCGTCGCCTGCGCGGCAAGTGATTGCGCAAGACCGAGGGCGGTCGCGATCAGTGTGTCGCCTGGCACAACATCCCAGATCAGACCCCAGTCTTTGGCCTTTTGCGCCGGGACCTTGTCCGCCAAAAAGAACATGCCGGTCGCACGTTGCACACCGACAAGCCGCGGCACAAAAAACGTTCCGCTCGTATCGGGAATCAACCCCAATTTCGCGAAACTCTCCACAAACGTGGCCGACTCGGCCGCGATCGTGAGATCACACGCAAAGGCGAGATTGGCGCCAGCACCAGCCGCCACGCCGTTGACCGCGCAGATCACCGGCTTCTCCAGATGGCGAATGCCACGAATGATCGGATTGAAGCAACTGACCACGATCTCGCCGATATCGGGCATCGGCCCGTCGCCCTGCGGCAGCGCTTCGGCCAAGTCTTGGCCGGCGCAGAAGGCGCGCCCGGCTCCGGTGATAAGCACGGCGCGCACCGTGCGGTCGGTGGCCGCCCGATGGAGCGCGGCCTGCATATCATGCGCCATCGAACGCGTAAAGCTGTTCAGAACGTCGGGTCGGTTCAGCGTGAGGGTCAAAACACCGTCACGCTGCTCGACAAGGAGGGTAGGGTCGCTCATATGCAGAGAAGTTAGCGCGTCGCACAGAGGCGGCGATAGCGACACCCGCTCCGATGGCTAGGGAAGTCCGAGCCATCGCACGCATTCGCGTGGGCGAGGTTCCGCCGCGCCCGTCCGCTGGCGAAATTGACATATGTCGCCCTCCAAGACTTATGCGCCGGCGGTCTCGCCGCGCGCCACCCCCGCCTCACTGCTGGAGCCAACGGTGCGCCCGGGCCTCGACTGGCGTCGCATCGCCTACCATAC
>JANOPS010000438.1:0-5936 GCA_031421995.1 Gemmatimonadaceae bacterium | reverse complement strand
GTACATCAATTGTCATGGCACGGGGACCATCGCCAATGACGCCATGGAGACCGCCGCCATTCGCACCACGTTTGGCGCGCACGCAGACAACCTTGCCGTGAGTTCGACCAAGTCGATGCACGGGCATACGCTGGGGGCGGCCGGCGCGATCGAGGCGGTGGCCACTGTTCAGGCGCTGCATTTCGGCGTGCTGCCGCCAACCGCAAACTACGCAACGCCCGACCCGGCGTGCGATCTCGATGTCATTCCGAATGTGGCGCGTTCTGCGGAGCCTGACGTGGCGCTGTCGAATTCCTTCGCATTCGGAGGGCTGAACGCGGTGCTGGCCATTCGGCGGTGGCAAAGATAACGGCGATCGTCAGCCTAGGCCTCTAATTGCCGCTGCCGGGTTGCACTTCAGTGCGACGCAAGTCACACTGGCCTGTTACTTGCGAGGCGTAGGTTGGTGGCCGGCCCACGATGGGCCTTTCCCACGTTTCTGTCCTCAAAACAAGAACCCTCAAAGCCATGCTCCCCTCAATGCGAATTCTGGTGACCGGCGGTGCCGGGTTTGTCGGCTCTCACCTGTGCGAGCGACTGCTCAACGAAGGCCATGACGTGCTGTGCGTTGACAACTTCTACACGAGTTCGCGGCGCGGCATACTCCACTTGCTGGACAGCCGGCGCTTTGAGCTGCTGCGCCATGACGTCACGTTCCCGCTGTACGTCGAGGTCGACCAGATCTACAACCTCGCCTGCCCGGCATCGCCGATTCACTATCAGCGCGATCCGGTCCAGACCACCAAGACCAGTGTGCACGGGGCGATCAACATGCTTGGGCTCGCCAAGCGTGTGGGCGCGCGGATCCTGCAGGCGTCCACCTCGGAAGTGTACGGGGACCCAACGCAGCATCCGCAGACCGAGGAGTATTGGGGGAATGTGAACCCCATCGGGATTCGCAGCTGCTACGACGAGGGCAAGCGCTGCGCCGAAACCCTGTTCTTCGACTACTACCGGCAGCACCGCCTGCGCATCAAGGTCGCGCGCATCTTCAACACCTATGGGCCACGCATGCATCCCGGCGACGGGCGCGTGGTGTCGAATTTCGTCGTGCAAGCGTTGCTTGGGCAGGACATCACCATGTTCGGTGACGGTCAGCAGACGCGATCCTTCTGTTACGTGAGCGACTTGGTTGACGGCTTGATGCGCCTCATGAATTCGGCCGACGATGTCACTGGGCCGATCAACATCGGAAACCCGTCTGAGTTCACGATGCGGCAGCTGGCCGAGATGGTCATCGAGATGAC
The DNA here is from genome assembly GCA_031421995.1 of Gemmatimonadaceae bacterium. Classification (GTDB taxonomy): domain Bacteria; phylum Gemmatimonadota; class Gemmatimonadetes; order Gemmatimonadales; family Gemmatimonadaceae; genus Gemmatimonas. Next base: position 4,650 of record JANOPS010000438.1, on the reverse strand, counting down.
GGGCTCGAACTCGAAGATCGTGCTTCGTCCGCTACCGGCTGATGACCCGCGTCAGCGTCAGCCCAACATCACGCAGGCACGTACGACCCTTGGGTGGGAACCCACGGTGGCCTTGCGTGACGGGTTGCGGCCCACGATTGCCTTTTTTGACGAGATGTTGCGGGCCAACGGCGGCAAGGTCCCGTCGTTTTGAGGCAATTGCGCGCGTCCAGAACGTGAAGCGATTCGGTCTCGGCGTCGCGAAGTTCGATGCGCAGGGGCTTCGCCGCCTGCTGCCGGTAGTCAGGCCGTACCGCGGAGCGCTTGCGCTTGCACTGCTGAGCCTGCTTGCGGCGGCCGGATGCGGGCTCGCCCTTCCGCAGCTGTTGCGACTACTCATCGATGCGGCGCTCGTGCAACAGAATGGACCGCGTCTCAACCAAGTCATGCTGGTCTTGGTGGCCGTGCTCTGCGGGCAGGTGCTATTCGGCTTTCTCCGCACCTATCTGCTGACCACCACCGGCGAGCGCATTGTGGCCGACATCCGGCTGGAGATCAGCCGTAACCTGCTGCGGCAGAGCGCGTCGTTCTTCATCAGGCGTTCGGTTGGCGAACTCACCGCGCGGGTCGCGTCGGACGTCGCCATGTTGTCGTACGCGCTCACCGGATTGTTTGGCGAGCTGGTGCGCCAGACCCTGGTGCTGATCGGCAGCATCGTCATTATCGCCACGATGAACCTGCGGCTCACGATGGTCATGCTGTCCATCGTCCCCGTCGTCGTGGTGGCCGCGCTCATGGTGTACGGCGGATATCTCCGCCGGGTCAGCTCTGCGGTGCAGGACAGTCTAGCGGAGGCGGGTAGCGCGCTGGAGAGCGCCCTGTCCGGTGTTCGCGTGGTCCAGTCGTTCGTGCGCGAGGAGTTTGAACAACAGCGCTACCGTTCGCAGATCGAGCGCGCCGTAACGCTGGCGGCGCGCCGGACACTCATCGTCAGCACGTTCAGCGCGCTGGCCCTGTTGCTGGTGTTCCTTGGGCTGGCGGCCGTGCTCTGGGTCGGCAGCCGTATGGTGCTCTCAGGCGAGCTGACGACGGGCGGATTGAGCGCGTTCATCCTGTACATGTTTGTGGTGGCTTTCACGGTGAGCGGGATCGTCGATCTGTACGGCACCTTCCAACAGGCGCTGGGATCAGCGCAGCGAGTGCTTGAGTTGCTGGACGCGCGTCCCGACGTCGAAGAGCCGGCGAATCCCGTCGCTCCCGGGCGCATCGCAGGCCTTGTGCAGGTGGACGGGGTCAGCGTGCGATATTCGGCTGAGGGGCCCAACGTGCTGGACAACGTCACGCTGCAGGCGAGCCCCGGCGAGATCGTGGCGCTGGTGGGGCCCAGTGGCGCCGGAAAGACGACGCTGATACTCCTGCTTATGCGCTTCTACGACGCCACCGAGGGTGCCGTGCGCATCGATGGCCATGATGTGCGATCGATGGCCCTGCACGATCTGCGGCGAGCGATCGGCATGGTGCCACAGGAAACGCAGCTGTTCTCCGGGACCATCCGGGACAACATCGCTTATGGCGACCTCCAGGCCACGCCCGAAGCGGTCGAGGCGGCAGCCCGCGCCGCCAACGCCCATGAGTTCATCGAGACGCTGCCCGGTAAGTACGGTGCGGTCGTGGGCCAGCGTGGCATGACGCTGTCGGGCGGCCAGCGGCAGCGGATCGCCATTGCACGCGCGCTGCTGAAAAATCCCGCGATTCTCGTGCTGGACGAGGCCACCAGTGCGCTGGATTCGGAATCGGAGCGCGTGGTGCAGGATGCGATGGACGTGTTGATGCAGGGGCGGACGACGTTTGTGATTGCGCATCGACTGGCGACGGTACGGCGCGCGAACAAAATCGTCGTGCTTGATCGCGGGACGGTCGTGGAGATGGGCACGCATGAAGAACTGCTGGCCAACGACGGCCTCTACCGGAAATTGAATGACCTGCAGTTTCGCGAGGTAGAGCCGCTCACCGAAGCACCGGCCAAGGGATCGACATGACCGCGCCGTGGGCACTCACCCCGGCAAAGCAAACGCCCCGACCGTAAGCCGGGGCGTCGCGTGACTCATCGGCTCCTGATCACTGCGTGGAGCCGAGATACAGCAGAAGATTCGGCGTCTTGCGACGCTTGTTGTTGAGCGTAATAGCACCCGACGTTGCCTGTCCAACAAGGAAACTGCGCACCGCAGCCGGAGTTGCCGACGTGTTTGTGGAGAGGTATCGCGCCGCGGCGCCGGCCACATGAGGCGCCGCCATTGATGTGCCACTGATGGTGTTCGTACCGTTGGTCAGCCAAGCCGACGTGATGCTGACTCCCGGCGCCAGAATATCCACGCAGGTTCCATAATTGGAGAACGAAGCCTCGCGGTCGGCATTCGTCGTGGCGCCCACGGTGATGGCGTTTGGCGTACTCGCCGGGCTGGAGTTGCAGGCGTCGAGCGGCCGACCCAGGAAGTCGCCATTGCCAGCGGCCAGCGCATACGTCACGCCGTCGTTGATCGAGTTGGTGACGGCGTTATTGACGGCTTGGCTGAAGCTGCCACCGAGGCTCATGTTCGCCACGGCGGGCTGGCCAGCCCCATGATCGGCGGTCACCGCGTCGATGCCGGCAATGACGCCGGCGTTGCTGCCGCTTCCAGAACAGTTGAGCACGCGGACGGCCTTCAACGTGACCGCCTTTGCGACGCCCCACACGCCGCCGCCAGCAGTGCCAGCGACGTGCGTTCCATGGCCGTTGCAGTCAATGCCGTTCCGACCATCGCCCACGTGGTCACTCAGCACCGAGGCACGGCCGCCAAAGTCGCCGTGCGCGATCTCGATACCGGTGTCGATGATGTACACCGTCACGCCAGCGCCCGTGCTGGTGTAGTCGTAGGTGGACGACAGCGGCAATCCACGCTGATCAATGCGATCGAGACCCCATGTGGCGCCCGTCTGTGTCGCCACGGCGTTGACCACCTGATCCTGTTCCACAAACTCCACCATCGAATTCCGGCGCAGTCGCGCCGCAGCGTTCGCGCTCATCTTACCGGAAAACCCCTTAAGCGCCTGCGAGTACGTGTGCACCAGCGTAGCACCTTCTTCCGTCGCGAGCAGCCGGGCGAGCCTTGGCGAATCGGCTACGTCTGCCCTGAAGACCACGATGTACTGATCGGGAATCAGCTGTCCGTCCTGCCCGTCAGAAACAACGTTTGTCGACGCGGCGTCCAACTCGGCGGACTCCGATGGTGCCGTCGCGGTGTCCGAGCACGCGGCGAACAAAAACATGGATGCGGCAAGCAACGCGGGAGTAAGTCGCTTCACGGTGCGGCCCTCGTAATCGGGTGAGTTCCCAACAGGTCGATCCCGGCCCCCCCGGAAACGAATGCCTGAATACTCATCCGGAACTCGTGAAGCGCAAGACAGCGCTAGCGTCCCGCGGTCGTGACCTCGTCGAGCAGCTTGGTCAGCACCTGTCGAGCATCGAAGTACTCCACCGCCACCCTTCGCGCGGCCCGGCACTGCGCGTTGTAGTCGCGGCCCAGCTGTTCGACTTGCGCCAGCGCTTCGTCGGCGGTGGCGAACGCAAGCACGCCGTCCGACCCCGACAGCCATTCCGAGAATCCCGTCTCATGCACGATCACCGGCCGACCGCTGGCCAGATACGCGGCACTGCGTTCGCTGAACCAGCCACTGCGGCTCGTCACGTACCCCGCCTTCGCGATACTGAACTCGGCTCGGGAGTCGGCGATGAAGCGCTGGTAGGTCCACGGGTCTCTTGTGACTGCGACGGAATCCAGGATCCGCCATCCATGGTTCTCGAGTTCCTCCCGTGGAGCCGAAGCGCTTCCCATTGCGAGTTCGAACCGTTGGCCCGAGCGTCTGGGCAGGTCGAGATACGGCGGAAAGCTGGACGACTTCATGCCGTACTCGTGCCCGCCATACTCCAGCACGCGATAGCTATCCCACTGCATCACGGTCGTGAGTGGACCGTCAGGGATGGGCGCCGCCACCGGCCAGTGGGGCAGCGAGATGGGCTGCCGGGTCGGCCGCCACGCAAAGCCATCATCCGGAATTGAACAATCGGGACGACCGAAGTTTTCGCCGAACGTGAAGAAGTGGGTGTGCTGCGCAGCGAGTTCGCGCGCTGCCGGATCCGTCAGGTGGCGAATCTGCACAAATGCCGGATCGGTATCGATGAACACGCGGCATGGTGTGTCCCGGGTCCAATCCCGCAGTGGGTTGACGCCGGAAACATTGAGCACGACGTCGAACTGCGACGTACCGCCCTCGAACCGCGCCGCTGCCGGACCAAACCACTGCTGCCGGTGCGCATCGTGGTACGCCCAGCAGCCGTCGATCCCCAGTCGCGCAAAGGCCTTCTCGATGAATGCCAAGCCGTACGACGGATCGGTGCCGACTTCGTGTGTCTGTGGATTGTAGCAGCCCGGGAAGTCGTCGCTGTCCTCGAGGAAGCAGACATCGTGACCAAGCGCAACGAGTCCGAGCACATACTGCAGATGATGCCACGCCAGTCCACCAAGCGGCCCGCGCACGATGTAGCCCAGCACCAGCACGCGGAGTCGCGGGGACGTAGCCCGCGTCACGACGTTACGTGGCATCGGCGCGGCGCCGCCGCCTCATCGTCACCAC
>JANOPS010000437.1:0-2204 GCA_031421995.1 Gemmatimonadaceae bacterium | reverse complement strand
CACGGTGGTGCGCAAATCCAACGGCTGCCGTTCGCGGTCGGTCCCGTGTCCGATGCAGTGATCGCCGCCGCCATCCGCGGGACCGACCTGCCCGTCGTCGCGCTCGATTCTGCGGCACTCGCGCCCTATGAGGCCCTCTATGCCGATCCCGTCGGAGTCGATCCTGCCGGAGCGAGCACCACGGTGCGCCGCGCGCTCAGGTTCCAGCTCGATGAGGGTCGTCTCTCTTCAGACAAGCGCAACGCGAGCGACACCGTGCCCGACGTGCGCTACATGATCCCGCTCGGCGACGATGTCTTCGCATTCGGCGTGTTCAGCGCCGGCGTGATCACGCAGGCGAGCCGCAATCATCGGGCGCACTTCCTGCGGACGAATAGCGCGATCACAGGCGTCGAGATCACGGACAGCGGCGCTGTCGCCGCACGCCTTGTCCGCGTCGCTGATCCTGTGCTATCGGAGAAGGAACGCGATCGCGTGATCGGCTCCTGGAAGTCGGCGGACATCGGACTCACCGTCACGATCGACCGCGAGGGCGACGGACTCACGCTGGTACTTCCCGGCGGGGCTCGCCACCGCTTGCGGATGGAGTCGAGCACGCGTTTCCTGTTGCCGTCGATCGGACCGGGCTTTGCGCTCCGTGTGGTGCTTGACGGAGACCAGGCCGTCGCCGTCGAGTTCGTGCCTCCCGGGCAGCCCGCAATTCGGCTGCAGCGAGTGTAGCGATTCACTCACGCTAGAGCACCGTCTACGCTCGAGCGTCGATCCCTGATGTGAAGCGCGCGGCATTCTGGCGAAGTCCATCCGTGATTGCCACCCAGACGGAATCCGGAAAGTCCGTCGGGAGTACCGTGTGTGCTTTTTCGAACGCGGCCGGTACGCTGTCCACGAGACGTTCCATCGCGGTGAACGGCACTGCCGTCTGCTCCGCGAGGCACTTCCAGTGACGCGTCGCAATTCGTGCAATCTCGTAGTGCCGGTTCTTGCAACGAATCGCCATCGCGAGCTTTGCTTTCTGAAGTGGGAGTGTGTTGCGACCATGCCCGATGATCGGCCACGCCGAGAGCACGTCATACAGCGGCGTGAGGGCGTAACCGTCACGCCGTAGGAACAGGGAATAGTTTTTCGCGTGTCCATCAATTGCCGCAAGCAGCCAGAAGGCGAGCTGCGAAAGCACAAAGGTGCGGACATCCTCCTCCGGCGCGACGCCAGCTCGAAGCAGTTGAACGATTCGGTGTATCCCCGGTCCACCGTCACTCTCGTACTTCTGACTGGGCGGTGTTCCTGTCGCCTGACAAAAATCTTCTTGTGGTAGTCGTATGATGCCGCTCTTGTCGCTGCGCCACTGACGATCAAATCGCTCCACGACGAGTACTCGCTCGGTACTGATCTCGTCGCGAAAGCTCGCCATTTCCACGCGCGCGACGTCGAAGCCGAGCGCGTCAAGCAGTTGGAGGCAGAGCCATTCGTTGGCGATCGAGTGTTCCAGATCGTATCGCATGTTGCCAACGCGACCCAACGGCAATTTCAGTATGTGGGTTGTCGGTGTTGTTCCTCGCGGGCGGTACCAACGCCCGTCGAGACGAAGCAGGGCCGTCTTCTCTTGTGCGCCTGCCACAGAAAATCGGAACTCGTCTGCTTTGTCATCGAGATTCATGGCGGCGGTGCTGGTAACCCCGCGCAGGGTTCGCGCAACGTCGGCCGCGGTCAATGGGTCGACCTCGAGCCGGCCGGTGTCGACTGGTGCCTCGTCAGGTGGCAGAATCTGGACCGCTCCCACGCAATCTCGACCAATCTCGGCGAGCAGACTTCGCGCGGTGTTCCGGACGCCAAATCGGCGTGCTATTCTAGCAAGGATGTCGCTACTGTCTGGCAGCAGGTTCTCGAACCATGCTGCAACGTGCTCGCCGCGATGATCCTCGTTGCCTGGTAAGAACGGCAGGGTGAGTGAGAGTGGGCGGGCCCGTGGTGAGCTGATCCAGCGCTCTTCATAGGAGAGCACGTCGACATCGGCCGTGGTCTTGCTCCACGTTCCGACCATCTCGCCGTTCATCCATATGCTGAGTGCTTTGCGTCCAGAGCGTCGGCGCTGGTTTACCACTCTCCCCCCCGCGATCGGTCGCGGGTGCCTCGCGGTGATTTCACGATCAGCGTTTGGTCGTCCGACGGTGTTGTGTGCCGAGCCGAGGGCAACGTGGTCTCGTGTG
>JANOPS010000436.1:0-4300 GCA_031421995.1 Gemmatimonadaceae bacterium | reverse complement strand
CTCATTCCGTATGTCGACTCGACGGTGCTGAAAGCGTGGCGCGCACGAGGGCTGACCAACGTGCACATGCTGCATACGCACGACGCCAAGGTGGCAGACACGAAGGAGTTCGCCGCGGTGCTGAGCGACGCGAAGGCCGTGTGGTTCAATGGCGGTCGGCAGTGGAACATCGTGGACTCGTATGTGAATACGCGCACGTACAAGGCATTCCATGACGTGTTGGCGCGTGGTGGCGTGATCGGTGGCAGCTCGGCCGGTGCCACCATCCAAGGGTCGTACCTTACGCGCGGCGCTGTTGCAGGCGCGCAGATCATGATGGCGCCTGAGCCCGAGCATCAGAGCGGCTTCAACTTTCTCCGGCGGTCGGCGATTGACCAGCACATCAATACGCGCAACCGGTGGAACGACTTGCAGGAAATCATGGCGAAGTTTCCGGACTTGCTGGGAATTGGCCTGAGTGAAGGCACGGCGATCGTGGTCAGTGGTGATCAGTTCGAGGTTATCGGCAAGGCGGAAGTGGCCATTCACGACACGACACATCCGCGGCCGGCGGGAGAAAAGCCGTACTTCACCTTGAAGGCCGGTGATAAGTACGACATGCAGGCACGGAAAGTTGTTCGCTAGCGCGACGCGTTCGTCCACCATGAGGATCTTCAGTATGCTACTTCCTGTCTCGCACGGCGCGCGCTGCAGCGGCTCTGGTCTCCGCTCTGGTCTTCGCTCTGGTCTCCGCGCTGGTCTCCGCGCTGGTCTCCGCACTGGTGTCGGCGCTGGCATCGCGCGCGCGGCGTGTCTCTCAGCAGCCGTGGTCACTCTGGCAGATGCGCAGGGTGCCGGAGCGCGTGTTGCAACGTCGCCCGCCGCACCGGCAATCGCCCCAGAGATCTACGGCACCATGCCTTGGCGGTATATCGGCCCGGAGGGAAATCGCTTTTCGTCCGCTGCAGGCATTCCAGGCGATCCCTCGACGTACTACGTAGGCTCGGCGTCGGGCGGCATCTATAAGACCACCGACGGCGGCGTGAACTGGGCACCGATCTTCGATGATCAGCCGGTACAGTCGATTGGCGCGCTTGCTGTCGCGAAGAGCGACCCGAACGTGGTGTGGGCTGGCACGGGCGAAGCGCACATTCGGAGTCATATCTCGATTGGGCAGGGCGTGTACAAGTCGCTTGATGCTGGCCGATCGTGGACGCTGATGGGGCTCGAAAAAACTGGACGTATTGCCCGCATGGTCATTCATCCCACCGATCCCAACGTGGTGCTGGCCTGCGCCCTCGGAACCGCCTATGGCCCACAACCAGAACGTGGCGTGTTTCGGTCCACCGACGGCGGGGCCACCTGGACGAAGACCCTGTTCGTGGACGAAAAAACGGGCTGTTCGGATCTGGCCATGGACCCCCGCAATCCGCGCGTGATGTTCGCGGGCATGTGGCAGATCGAAATCCACACGTGGGGGCGTGAGAGCGGTGGTGCAGGCAGCGGACTGTTCATGACCCGTGACGGCGGTATCACGTGGCAACGCCTGCGCGGCAAAGGGCTGCCGACCAAACCGGTGGGCAAAGTCGCCCTGGCCATCGCGCCGTCCAATCCGGATCGCATTTTTGCGCTCATTGAAACGGGCGACGGTGTCCCATGGAACGGTGAAGCCACCGAGAGTGGGCAGCTGTGGCGCTCCGACGATGGTGGCGACACGTGGCAGCTGATCAATCGCGATCGCGATGTGATGGGTCGGGCGCACTACTACTCGCGCAGCGTGGTCAATCCGGACAACGAAAACGAACTGTACTTCCTGACGGCGTCGTTCGCGAAGTCCATTGATGGCGGACGGACGCTCACGACGCTGCAGCGAAGCCAAGCGCCAGGTGGAGACCACCATGACATGTGGATTGATCCGACAAATGGGTCGCGCATGATCGTCGCGCATGATCAAGGGTTGTCGATTTCCACGAATCGCGGCAAGACGTGGTTTCGTCAGCGTCTCACCAACGCACAGATCTACCACGTGACGGTCGACAATGAGATCCCGTACAACGTGCTCGGCAACAAGCAGGACGAACCGTCGTATCGTGGTCCCAGCAACAGTCGGATTTTCGGCGGCGGTGGTGGTGGTGGCGGCGGCGACGGTGTCATTCCCCGTGGGATGTGGCATTCGGTGGGCGGTGGCGAAAGCGGATGGGCTACGCCCGACCCCACGAACTCCAAGCTGATCTGGTCGACCGCGTCCGGCTCTGGCATGGTTGGCGGTATCGTGGTGCGCTTCGAAGAAGACCGTCGCCAGTTTCGAAATGTTGAAGTGTGGCCGCAGCAACTCAACGGTGCTCCCGCCGACCACAAGTATCGCTTTGTGTGGGATGCGCCTCTCCAGATCTCGCCGCATGACAACAATACGCTCTACACGGGCAGTCAGTATGTGCATCGCACGCGCGACGGTGGGCAGTCGTGGGAGGTGATCAGCCCAGATCTCACGCTCAACGACAAGTCGCGCCAGCAGAGCTCTGGGGGGCTGACCGCTGACAACATCGGTGTGGAGTACTCGGGCGTGGTGTACGGCCTGGCCGAGTCGGCCAAAACGAAGGGAGAAATCTGGGCGGGCACCAACGATGGGCAGTTACAGCTCACGCGCGATAACGGCGCGACGTGGACCAACCTGACCAAGAACATTCCGAACGTGCCGGCGTGGGGTTCGTTGCGCAGTATCGCGCCCTCGAGGCATGTTGCTGGAACGACGTATCTCACCGTCGACGCGCATCAGGAAAACAATCGCGATCCCTTCGTGTACCGAACCACGGACTATGGCAGGACATGGAAGTCGATCACGGTGGGACTGCCAAGGAACATGATCAGCTACGCCAAGGTGATTGCGGAAGATCCCGTTCGGAAAGGGCTGCTGTACCTGGGCACCGAGAGCGCCATCTTCGTGTCGTTTGATGACGGCGACACTTGGCAGGCGTTGCAGAACAACCTGCCGCACGCGCCGGTGTCGGGGATTGTTGTGCAAGAGCACTTTAATGATCTCGTCATCTCCACGTACGGACGCGGATTCTGGATCATGGACGACATCACGCCGCTCCGGGAGCTGAACGCGGCGACGCTGGCGAAGCCCGTGAACTTCTTTGCGCCACGTGCGGCGTATCGCTTTCGGCCCATCACGGCGCCGTCGCAATCGTACGACGATCCGACGGTGGGGCAGAACCCAAAATACGGCGCCTCGCTCACATACTTTCTCAAGGCGCCGGTGACGGGTCGCGTCACGATGACGATTGCCGACGCCACGGGTGCGGTGGTGCGAACGATGAACGGCAGCAACACGGCGGGATTGAATCGGGTGCATTGGGATTTGCGCTACGATCCGAGTAGTGAGTTCCGTTTGTTTACGAGCCCGCTGTATGCGTCCCACATCGTAGCAGGCCCAGAGGGCCGCGTGGCCCCGGGCACAAGTCAGCTCAGCATCTTGGCGCCGCCAGGTACGTATACCGTGACGCTGCGCGCGGGCGGCGTGGAACAGTCGCAGCAGGTAGAGGTGCGCAAGGATCCCAACTCGGGCGGCACCGAGGGCGACATTGTGGCACAAACGGCTGCGCTGCTTGCGCTGCGCACACAACTGAATGCGGCGGCGGATGCCGTTCGTCGTGTGGAGTCGGTGCGCGTGCAACTGGAGGCGGTGGCACGCACGGTTGACGATGCCGCGATCAAGAAGGCCGGCGCCGATCTTGGCACGCAGTTGCTGGATGCGGAAATGACGCTGGTTGACTTGCGGCAAACAGGGCAGGGTCAGGATGGCGTGCGTTTTGGCTCCAAGTTGGTGAGCAAAATGGGGTACCTGTCCGGCGGTATCTCGGCCAGCGACTTCCGGCCCACTGATCAGCACGACGAAGTGCGGGTTATCCTGGGCGATGAACTCAAAAAGTCCCTGCAGCGCCTCGACGCGTTGCTCGGTGCCGAGCTTGATAAGTTCAACACCTTGCTCAAGACGCGAAGCATTCCGAACATCCTTGCGCCGACACCGAAGCCGATTGGGTTGTAGGCGGCATGACCACCTCACTCTCACACAGCAAACATCCTGTGCAACACTTCATGGTCCGGGCGCGACTCATTCCTGCGCTCCTTCTGGCGGTGGCACCGCTCGCGGTAGGTGCGCAGAGCAGGCGTGTGCTGGCCGAGCGGCCGCCGGCTGCGATGTCGGCCATTCGCCAGGCTGATCTCAAGCGCGACTTGTATGCGATGGCGGGCGACGCCATGCGTGGTCGCGAAGCTGGCACGGTCGACGAGATGCGTGCGTCCATCTGGGTGGCCGAAC
>JANOPS010000435.1:0-2186 GCA_031421995.1 Gemmatimonadaceae bacterium | reverse complement strand
GTCCAGCCCCCACCCGCAGTAAGTCTGTCCAGCCCCCACCCGCAGTTAATCAGTCCAGCCCCCACCCGCAGTTGCCCTTCCCGCAGTTCTTGTGATAATTTTCACAAGCTAATCCCGAATTGGCCCTCCACGCCGGTTCTGACCCGTTTTTTTCCGCTTCCACCGCCCCGCATCATGGCTACCCAGACCGCCCTTCGTCCAGGCGAAATCAAGGACATTCTCCTCCGCGAGATTTCCGCCGCCGACCTTGCTGATCTTAACGTCGAGGAAGTCGGCACGGTCCTGGAAGTGAAGGACGGTATTGCCCGTATCTACGGCCTCGGCAAGGTCATGGCCGGCGAGATGCTGGAGTTCACGGCGTCGGAGACGAAGTCCGTCATCACCGGCATGGCGCTCAACCTCGAAGAAGACAATATCGGCGCCGTTATCCTGGGCGATTACCTGCAGCTCAAGGAAGGCGACGAAGTGCGTCGCACCGCGCGCGTGCTGGATGTGCCGGTCGGACACGCCATGATCGGCCGCGTCGTTGATCCCCTGGGTCGTCCGATTGACGGCCTTGGTGAGATCCACACCACCATGACGCGCAAGGTGGAGTCGATGGCGCCGGGCATCATCGTGCGCCAGCCCGTACGGGAGCCGTTGCAGACGGGTATCAAGTCGATCGACGCGATGATTCCGATCGGGCGCGGTCAGCGCGAGTTGATCATCGGTGACCGCGGCACGGGCAAGACGGCCGTCGCGGTCGATACGATCATCAACCAGAAGGGACAGGGCGTCATCTGCGTCTATGTCGCCATCGGACAGAAGGCGTCGACGATTGCAACGGTCGTCGAGCGGCTGCGTCAGGCTGGCGCGTTGGAGTACACCATCATTGTGGCCGCCTCGGCCTCCGATCCGGCGCCCATGCTGTACATCGCGCCATACTCGGGTTGCGCGATGGCCGAGTATTTCATGTACAACGAAGGCATGCCCACGTTGTGCGTGTACGACGACTTGTCCAAGCAGGCGGCCGCGTATCGTCAGCTGTCGCTGGTGCTGCGTCGTCCGCCGGGTCGTGAAGCCTATCCCGGCGACGTGTTCTACTTGCACAGCCGCTTGCTTGAGCGCGCTGCCAAGCTCCGCGAAGATGATGGCGTTGTCGATGGCGTGAACATCCTCAAGCCGGGCGGATCGCTCACCGCGCTGCCGATCATCGAAACGCAGGCCGGTGACGTGTCGGCGTACATTCCGACCAACGTGATCTCGATTACCGACGGTCAGATCTTCCTGGAAACGGACTTGTTCAACGCCGGCGTCCGTCCCGCGGTAAACGTGGGTATCTCCGTGTCGCGCGTCGGTGGATCGGCGCAGATCAAGGCCATGAAGGGCGTTGCCGGCCGGTTGCGTCTCGACCTGGCGCAGTACCGCGAACTGGAAGCCTTCGCGGCCTTCGCCTCCGACCTGGATGCGGCGACCAAGCGTCAGCTCGATCGGGGTGCGCGCACGGTGGAGATCCTCAAGCAGGCGCAGTACGCGCCGTTCACCGTCGAAGAGCAGGTGATGGTGATTTACGCGGTCTCCAACGGCCTTCTGGACACGCTGCCGGTCGCGCAGATCCGCGCGTGGGAGAAGGGGTTCCTGGAGTTCGTGAAGACGCAGTTCCCGCAGGTGCCGGAGTCGATTCGCACCAGCAAGGCGTTGTCGAAAGACGCCGAAGCCGATCTGAAGCGCGCCATCGAGCAGTACAGTAAGCGGTCGTAGGGCAGATGGCGAAAGGCAGAGAACTTAAGGGTCGCATCAAGTCTGTCGAGAACACGCGCAAGATTACGCGCACGATGGAAATGGTGGCGACGTCGAAGATGAAGCGCGCGACGGATCGCGTCGCGGCCGCGCGTCCGTATGCGAACGCGCTCGGCGAGATGCTCGGTCATGTGTACACGCCGGAACTTGCGCAGCAGTTTCCGTTGCTTCGTCGCCCGACGCAGGTCAAGACGGTGGCGCTGTTGTTGATCACCGCCAATCGTGGCCTGTGTGGTGGATTCAACGCGAATCTGGTGAAGGAAGCACGCCAGCGCGTGGCCGAGTGGGAAGCGGCGGGCATTGCGGTGGAGATGCACATCGTCGGCAAGAAGGGTATCGGCTATTTCAAGTACCTCGGGAAGAACATCGCGTCGCAGCACACCGACATCACCGACAAGCCGTCGGCG
>JANOPS010000434.1:0-1594 GCA_031421995.1 Gemmatimonadaceae bacterium | reverse complement strand
ACGCGGATCCGCGTATCGAATCCGGAATCGACGCCCGTGTACGACTCGCTCATCCAGCCGCTCCTCACGGCGCGCTGCGGATCGTGCCACAACCCCGAACGGAAGAAGGGCGGACTGATTCTGACCACGGCCGACGGACTCTTCGCCGGCGGACGGCAAGGCAAAGTGATTCTCCCGGGACGGGCGGATGACAGTGAACTCGTGATTCGACTCGGGCTCCCGAGCGGGCACACCGATGCGATGCCGCCTGACCGCGCGGTGGCACACGCGGAGCTGGCACTCATTCGCTGGTGGATCGATCAAGGCGCGTCGCGAGACGTGACGCTGTCCGCGATCGAACGACCGGCATCGATACGGCGCACCTTGGCAGCGTATGGGTTGGATGATCTCCCCGAAGGCATCTTTGCGCGCGAGATGGCCGCACCAGATTCATTGCTGGTCTCGGCCGCGCGACAAACAGGGCTCACCGTGCAGCCGCTTGGCGCGAATGTGGGATACGTGAGCGTTGATGCCGCGAGTGTACCGGTGGCGTGGGTTGCTGGAGGGCTCAGCGCACTGCGTTCGCTGGCCCAGCATGTGGCGACGGTGGACCTTGCGCGAACGCAGACCGGTGACGGCGCGCTGGCGACACTCGGCGCGATGCCGCACCTCACGCGACTGCAGTTGGCGCACACGCTCGTCACCGATGGTGGCCTTCAGTCGCTACGGACGCTCAAGTATCTCGAATATCTCAACCTCACCGACACGAAGATCACCGATGCCGGCCTTCGCTCGCTCGAGCAATTGCCTCGGCTACGTGCCGTGTACCTCTGGGGCACTGGTGTAACCGAAGGTGGCGTCGCGCGCTTGCAGAAAGCGCTGCCCCGAGCGACGATCACGCTGAGCGCGCCATTGCTTCGCGATTCGACTCCTAAAGCCCCATGACATTCTCCTGGCGGAAGGCGGCAGTGGTGCTTGGGGTCGGCCTTGTTGCCATGTTCGCGATGCGTGGCCGCGGCACGCTCGATGCACTTGGCGGCACCGTGGATTTCAACAACGATGTCCGTCCGATCCTCAATCGTAGCTGTGTGCAATGCCACGGTGGCGTGCGCCGACAGGGTGAGCTGAGTCTCCTGTTCCGCGAAGACGCGCTCAAACCCGCGAAATCGGGGAGAGTGGCGATCGTGCCGGGCAATCCTGGAGCCAGCGAGCTGCTCAAGCGTGTGCAGCATGCCGATCCACATGATCGAATGCCCAAAGGGCTTCCACCGCTGTCCTCGCAGGACATTGGCACGCTGCGTCGTTGGATTGCTCAGGGCGCGCAGTGGCAAGACCACTGGGCTTTCGTGAGGCCGCGCACCGACGCGCTCCCGGTCGTCTCCAACCCGAAGTGGCCGCGGTCCGGCCTCGATCACTTCGTGCTGGCGCGCTTGGACGCAGAGCGGCTCACGCCATCGCCGGAGGCCACGTGTCATGCATTGGCGCGTCGCGTCAGCATTGATCTGATCGGATTGCTCCCCACGCTGGCACAAGTCGATGACGCGTGCGCGACTGGCGCGACCGGGGGATATGAGCGTCTGGTGGACACGCTGCTCGCGTCGCCGAGATTCGGCGA
>JANOPS010000433.1:0-2780 GCA_031421995.1 Gemmatimonadaceae bacterium | reverse complement strand
GGAAGTTCTCACGATGCGGCGCGCTCAGGGCATCGTTGAACCTGCGGGAGACAGTATTGTGCTCGCGCGTCGCGACATCAACTTAAGAGGCCGCATGCCGGAGGGCATCCGGCGTCTTGACGCGGTTGCCGGCACGCAGTCCGCCGGATCGCAAACAGTTTTGCTCGTTCCCACCAGCCTTAGGATCGCCGATTTGTACGCGCGCGCCGGTGAGGTGGCGAAGGCGAAGGCGATGCTTGCGCGGTACGAGTCCACGACGTTAGGAGGCGTGCAGGGCGAAGCAAGTCAAGCCTGGCACGAAGCTCGCGGCAGCATTGCGCTCGCGGAACGGCGCTTTGCGGACGCGATCCGGGAGTTTCGGGCCAGCGATACCGATACCTCCGGCGTCCCGGCGACCTGCGTGGAGTGTGCGCCGATCAATCTCGCCAGGGCATTCGACGCCGCGAAGCAGGCCGACTCCACCATTGCCACCATGGAACGGTATCTCGCCATTCCACCGCGTCGGCTAAACACTCTGAATGACGCCTACTTCCTGCGGGCGATGGTCCACGAGCGACTCGGCCAACTGTACGAAGCCAGGCGCGACACCGCGAACGCCGTCACCAACTACCGCACGTTCATCGCGCTCTGGAAGGACGCGGAGCCCGAGTTCCAACCGCGGGTGGCCGAGGCCAAGCGTCGGCTCGAGAAACTGACGCCGGTGGAGAAGGTCCGGTAAGCTCGGTCGTCGCACGCTCGGTTAGCGATCCCTGATTCGTGGCGCGTCACTGCAGCGCTGGCGGAAACACCGCATCGACGGCGCGCCGGAATGACGGAGGGTCAATCGCGGGAAACCGAAACAGCTCCGGCTCCATACGGGCAAACTGCGCACGCACATCACCCGCCCTGATCAGGCCGTGCGCCACCATGGCCTGCACATCCGCCAAATCGCGCGCATGACCGCGCTCGATCTTGGCGAGTGCCTGCGCCGAGAAATCATAGTGCCGGAACGTCACGCGCCCGATGCGGGCCACGACGGGGCTACGCTGCTCCCATCCGGACGGCACGGGAATGAAGAGATCGGGCGACGCCAGTTCAACGTTGAGGTGCAACTGCTCCTTGAGTATCGGGATCGCCCGCAACATCGCATCCGACTCCGGCCGCATCACCAGATCCACATCAATCGTGGTGGCGCGCCATCCCACCAACACCGCACTCGTGCCACCAACGAGGAAGACGTCCACCTCGGCGGTCGCATGACGCGCCAGCGCGGTCATGAATGCGTGAATCCGCTCGCGATCGGCTACCTCGCGCACTGGGCCGCGCGTCGGAAGCTGGTGACACGTCGCAGCAGCGCGTTGTAGTGGCTGTGCGCCGCGGCGCCGTCTCGCGCCGATAACAGGGCGAACAGCTGCAACTCGGCGTCGGCAATGGGATGGTCGACGACCAGGCCTGCGTCGCGCAGTCCTGGCGCCGCAATCGACACCAACAGCGACTCGATCGTGACCTCCCCCGCCGCGAGGGCGGCGAGACCGGCTTCAACCAGGTCGGCTCCGGGCAACTGTGCGGCGATCATGCCTAAAGTCTACCGTGGCGGTGGCGATATGGCAGTATCTCTGGTGCCAGTCACCCCGCCCAGCGCCTGGGTGTTTAGGGGGTCTTGAACCCCCGGCATCGCGGACCCGTGCGGCGCGCTGGCGCTAGATTGTTTCCATCCTCTCTCGCGCGCTCCAGCAAACCGTACCGACTCCGACCTCGCCCACCGTGACGCAGTTGCGCGACCAGTTGCAGGCCACCCTGACCGGCAGCTACATCATCGAGCGCGAACTCGGTGGCGGAGGGATGTCCAAGGTCTTTGTGGCCGAGGAGACGCGCCTCAGGCGCAAGGTCGTGGTGAAGGTGCTCTCGCCAGAGCTCGCGCAGGGCCTTAGCGTCGAGCGGTTCGAGCGCGAGATCCAGACCGTCGCCGCGCTACAACATGCGAATATCGTTCCGGTGTTTACGGCGGGCGACACGAACGGGCTGCCGTTCTACACGATGCCGTTTGTCGAGGGGGATTCGCTGCGCGCGCGACTCGGCAACGGCCCGCTGCCGGTTGGCGAAGTGATCAGCATTCTGCGCGACGTGTCGAAGGCGCTCGCATACGCGCACCAGCGCGGCATCGTGCACCGCGACATCAAGCCCGACAACGTGCTGATCTCTGGTGGCGTGGCGGTGGTGACCGACTTCGGCATCGCCAAGGCCATCAGCGCCGCACGGACGTCGGGCGCCGGCGCGACGCTCACGCAGATCGGCACGAGCATTGGAACACCCGCCTACATGGCGCCTGAGCAGGCGGCCGGCGATCCGGACATCGATCATCGCGCGGACCTCTACGCGCTGGGCGCGATGGCGTACGAGCTGCTGGCCGGACAGGCGGTGTTCGCCAACCGCACGCCGCAGCGTATGCTCGCCGCGCACATGAGCGAGGCGCCCAAGGCTCTCACCGAATTCCGCACCGATGTGCCCGCGTCACTGGCCACGCTGGTCATGTCGTGTCTGGAGAAGGACCCGAGTGCCAGGCCGCAGCAGGCGGCCGATATCGCGCGCACACTCGACACGATCACGAGCGGCAGCAACATGCCGTCCAGGCCGCCCGTGCTGCTCGGTGGACCGCGCACGTTGATGACGGCGTTTTGAGCACCAGCAACGCCGCCGTCTCGGCGAGCGCGCGGTCTTTCCGACGCAGCTCACGCTCAAGCGTCTGAATGCGCTGCGTCTCCGCCGACGGCCCGGGGTTCGTGCGGCCCGCCGGGGTCCCC
>JANOPS010000432.1:0-2828 GCA_031421995.1 Gemmatimonadaceae bacterium | reverse complement strand
GGTAAATCCGGTGGCCATTGATCCAGCACACGAACTCAAGCGTTTTCATTGGAAGGTGGAGGCGGGTGCCGAGTACGCGATTACGCAGCCTGTCTTTGATCCAGCCCAGTTGGAGACATTCTTGCGCTCCATCGAAGAGGTTCGCATCCCCGTGATAGCGGGAATCTGGCCGTTGGTCTCGGCGCGAAACGCCGAGTTTCTCGCGAACGAAGTGCCCGGTGTGACGGTGCCGAAGGACGTCCTCACGCGGATGCGAGCGGCCAGTGAGAAGTCAAAAGAACATGCGCTGGCCGAGGGCATCGCCATTGCGCGGGAAAGCTTGGAGCGGGTGCGCGGGGGCGTTCAAGGTGTGCAGGTCAGTGCGCCGTTTGGACGGATCGAGCTCGCGCTTGAGGTGTTCGCCGACTCCGTACGTGCCCCCTAACGTTCTCTCCGACTCCTTCCGCTATGTGTGGTATTGCAGGGACTTTGCGATTTCGCGGAACGGTCGACCGCGAGCTGCTGGTGCGCCAGCGGGACACGATGATTCACCGTGGACCAGACTCAAGCGGCGTATGGTTCTCTGACGACGGCCGCGTGGGTCTCGCGCACCGTCGTTTGGCCATCGTGGATTTGTCGCCGGGCGGCCATCAACCGATGGTTGACCCGCAGACGGGCTCGGTGATCACGTTCAACGGCGAGATCTACAACTTCCGCGAGCTGCGCGCGCGCCTCGCCGTCGCGGGGCACACCTTTCGTACGCAATCAGATACCGAGGTCATCCTCGCCGCCTATCGTGAATGGGGTGCGAACTGCGTACGCGAACTGGATGGCATGTTTGCATTCGCCCTGTTCGATCCACGAATGGAGCGTGTTGTACTCGCACGCGATCGGGCAGGGGAGAAGCCGCTCTTCTATCGCTGCACGGCAGATCAATTGTCGTTCGCGAGCGAAGCAAAAGCCCTCTTGCTCGATCCGGAGTGCCCGCGCCGAGTTCGCGCGCAATCGCTGAACGAGTATCTCGCGTACGGGTACGTCACCGGAACGCACACCATGTTTGCCGATATCGTTCGACTTGCGCCAGGCCAACAAGCGCTCGTCGACCTGAAGTCAGGTCGTGTCACGTTGGAAGCGTACTGGACGCTTCCACACACGGCGCCGAACCTCACGAACGCTTCTCCAGAAGCGTTAACCGATGAGCTCCACGAACGTCTCAAGCTTGCGGTTCGGCAACAGCTCATGGCCGATGTGCCAATCGGCGTGCTCCTCAGCGGCGGCGTGGATTCCAGCCTCATCACCGCTATCGCGGCGGAGGTGAGCACGACGCAGATTCGAACATTTACTGCGCGCTTTCCGGGGCATGCCGGGCACGATGAAGGTCCGTTTGCGCGGTTGGTCGCGGAGCACCTCGGCACAGAGCACGTGGAACTCGAGACAGCCGCAGCGGACACGGATTTACTCCTGCGGTTGGTCGAACAATTCGACGAACCGATCTCCGATTCTTCGATGATCCCCACATTCCTCGTCTCGCAAGAGATCCGGCGTCATGCCACCGTTGCCTTAGGTGGGGACGGCGGTGACGAGCTCTTTGGAGGCTATGTTCGGTATCCCTTACATTTGCGCCACGAGCGACTGCGCCAGCGCATCCCCAGAATCGTGCGACAGACCGCATTTGGAGCGGCTGCCGGACTCATCCCCAATGGGATGCGTGGGCGCGGTGTATTGTCTTCCCTCGCCGGCGACGTCAACACGAGCTACGCCTCGGCAGGCCGGATTTTCCGAGACGACGAGCGCCCATCGCTCAGCAAGCACCTTCGGCCCTTGGCTGTCCGGGACCTCCGCGCGCCGGAGACGCTGCGTGAGCGCGCAATGCTCAAGCATGGAAGCATCGTGCAACGAGCGACCGCAATTGATTTTTCCAGCTACATGGTCGACGACGTGCTTGTGAAAGTGGACCGGGCGAGCATGCTGACCTCGTTGGAGGTGCGTGCGCCCTTCCTCGATCGCTCCGTCATCGAGTTTGCGTTCTCCGGGTTACCAGACCATCTCCGTGCGACAGAGCAGGATCGCAAGGTCATCTTGAGGCGCCTCGGTGCGCGTCTCCTGCCTCCGGCGCTCGACCTGAAGCGCAAGCAAGGGTTCTCGATACCTGTGGACGAATGGATGCGTGGCGCGTGGCAACCGCTGATGCGCGAAATCGCCGCCGACGACAGGGAGAGCATGGTCAACAGCTCGGCCGTCCGGGGCTACCTTGACCTGCTCGGCAAAGGCAGGCCGGTAGGCACCCAGCTCTTCTCGCTCACCGTTCTCAAGCTTTGGGAGAAGCGGTACGGGGTAACTGACGTGGCCTGAACCGGGCTCGCGGCTCCTAGCTTCCCGCGCGCTTCCACATCATGCAGTCTTGACCAATCTGCGTGAGCGCGAGCGAACGAAGCCAGGGATTGCGCTGCAGGGTGCGTAGTAAGAATGGCGATCGCTGCAAGAATCGCTTGACCACATTTCCGCTCACGATCGCACCATCCAGCGTGCGTGTGTCAAGCGTCGAATAGAATCGCGCAAATCCCGCATCGCGCCCGAGACGACACAGATCGCGAAACGAGAACCAGTGCACTGCGGGACGCTCTGTCATGTTCGCCAGTGCCGGTTCGAAGTGCAGCTGCCGATGAACGTACGACTCTTGGATGAGACCTGGAAGCCAGTTGAAGAAAGGTGTTGTGAACTCGTCGTTGATGCCGCGAGCGCTGAATCTGTGGCGATTGGTGGTCGTCACAAGCACCAGTCCTCCAGGCCGCAGCACGCGGTACATCTCGTTCATGCACTGCGAGGGTGATTCGACATGCTCGAGCACG
>JANOPS010000431.1:0-6543 GCA_031421995.1 Gemmatimonadaceae bacterium | reverse complement strand
CGCGCTCACTTCCTCGTCGTCCGCTTTGGTGTCTGCTAGCTCCGCGCGCAGCTCGTCAGCACAGTACGCGAGGATGTCCGCCCCCACGTCGTACGCCGACAGCTTACGCCGCTTGCGCGCTTCAGCGTGCCACCCTTCGATCAGGGCGGTGAGCCGCGCATCGGTCGTGGTCATTCAGCGCCGCCGTCGTTGGCGCCACACCATGCCGGAAACGTGTCTAGTGTGGCGTCTTCGTCAATGCGGAACGGCATTACCGCTCCCCAAAAGTTGGGCTCCATCACATACTGCACGACGACTGCGTGTTCCGCTCCACCAAACGAAAGCCGCATCTGTCCGCCGAACAGATCGAGGAATCGACCACCGAGACCGATTTGCGGGGACAGCAGGCTCCGCGTTTTGCTGTCGCGCATCTTTCGGAATAAATTGCGCCAATCCGGAAAGTCGTCTGCCAAGTTCGTCGGCGTCGTCGTTAAGGATTCGCGCCCGACTGTGCACACGATCGTTTGCCCTGACGGCCCAATCGTCACGCCGAAAAGTGGCTCCTCTTTCGCAGCCTTCTTCGCCAATCGCACCATCATCGTGTGCGAGTCCGAGTCCGGAAGCTCAATCAAAAACCGTACGCCGGGAGCAGGCTGCACGGCGCCTCGGTATGCAGCAATCGTTGTCCCGTTCGTAGCGGCCAGCGTGCCGTCAGATTCAACGACCAGATGCGCCAACATGGTGGCGTGGTCTTTCGGGCCGGGCTTGTTGGTGTGCGGCAGCACGCGCAACAGCGCATCGGCGAGCACGGTGTGTTCACCAAGGATCACCGTCGGCGCGCGGAGTTCGTCGTAGGTCGTGGTCACGCGCCGTATTCTCCATCGGGCACCACCAGCAACGGCGTCCGCCGATCGCGCCGCACCAGCGCGCCGTTGGGCAGCTCGTCGAATGCCGCATCGTGTTCCGCGAAGTGCTTCACCGTCCCTTGCTTGAAGTTCTTGCGGTTGACGGCTTGCTGCATGTCTTCCAGTGCGGCGTTGATGTTGTCGGCGCGGCTCACGCGGCCTCCTTCGCGTCCGCCGTCTCCGCATCATCCGCGCGAGCTGACAGGATGCAGTCAGCAGCCACCGCCAGGTTTGCGTACTTGGTCGCCCGTTCCGCGTCCTTGTTCACCCACACGATCACCGACGACAGCAGACCGTCTTTCAGGTCGCGCAAGCACATGCCGCCCTTGCCGCCCCAGACCTTCGTGTCGCCCGACTTACCCGGTAGCGTCATCGCTTCCGCTTCGTCGAGCGTCATCGATTCGGTACCAGATTCGCCGCCGTCACCTTCGCCAAGTGCAAGCAGGCCCGCCCCCGATTTTAAAGCCGCCGTTGGGTCGTCGGGTGCGTCGGACTGCCACGATCGCTGAGACTCGCCGTCGCCTTCGCTAATAGCCGCCCGCAGCTCGGGAGACATCGGCGCAAAGCGGAGCAGGGACTTCAGAACCGTTTTGCCCCACATCGGACCAGGATCACGATTCCACGGGCTTTCCGCGCTCGCGACGTTCTTGGCGTACTTGTCGCGATGCGCGATGATACGCTCCGCTGGCCACGGCTGTTCCCACACCTTGATGCCGCTCGGCAAAATCACCATGGCCGAAACGTGCGTCACGTTTGAGCAGTCAGCCTTGACCGTGCAGCGCGGTGTGTGCCGCAGTTCGTCGTTCATGTACGACCACTCGTCTCCGTCGCAAATCAGGATGTACTTGGCCCACTGAATCGCCCGTGCGCGAATGGCCAACTCAAAGACCCCGCGGACGCGTATCCAACATTCCGCGATGTCTTTCCCTCGCTTTTTCGTCGGCACGATGTCGCACGTCTCGCCGATGCGGAGATTAAGCGCAGCAACCTTGTACACGCTGCGAGTCAGGGACAACGGCTCGCAGTCCAAGAGCTTTGGGTTGTCGAGGACCATCGTCAGCGCCATAGATGCAAGCGCCTGTGCGCGAACCCCCTTTGGTAGAGCGGCTTCTAGTTGCGGGATAGCTCTCTCCAGATCGGCCTTAAACAACAACTGCCGGTCGTACAACTCCTGAGACACGCCGCGAACCGCCATTGGTTCCGGCACCACTGATACAGCCATGACGTCGCTCACGCGGCGGCCCTCTGGTTGGTGAAAGTGCGTCGCGCGCGTCTTGCCGATCCGCGCAATGCTGCACACGCCCTGCAAATGCGCTCCTTTCGATCGCCCTTCTGGTAAGCATTGGTGTTGCGTTCGTTGAATTCGTGACCGTTAATACAGTGGGTCTTTTTTGCGTGCTTGTGGCGGCGCTTTGCTACGGCGTCTTGCATGTTGTCACTGTGAGTCCCGGCAAAGAGGTGCGACGGGTTCACGCACGACGGGTTGTCGCAGCGGTGGCAGACGTACACGTCTTTGCCAAGGTCGCCGCCACTCAGGATGAACGAGAATCTGTGAGCGCCAGCATTGCGTCCTCGCAGCCAAAACACTCCGTATCCTTTCTCCGTCTTGGCACCCTGCCAAATCCAACACCCTTCGGACTTGGCAACCTTCACCCAAAAGCGTTCCTCCGCGCGCTGAATCTTGGCGCTCATACGGTGTACTCCGGTTGCGGCGCCGCGTCCAGTGCCGCGAGCAAGTCGCTCGCAATGCGCACCTCGGGCACCTCGGTTACGGTCACGAACGGCAACGGCTGCACCGTCGCCAGCTTCTGCACGGCCTTCACGTCGAGTGATTCAGGGATCAGGCACATCTCTTTCTCTCGCGCCCACGCCAGACCAGCCACCTCGTCAATCGCGTAGTGCTTCTTGCCGATAATCGAAAGACCAGGGCACGGCGTTTTGTTCTTGCTGGCGTCGTAGGCGAGCACAGCGAGGGCTCGCGCTTGCGCATCAAGCACGCTTACGGTTGCCACCCGAAAGGCGTACACGCTTGACTCTTCGGCTATCGTCAACTCAAACGCCTTGCGCTTCGCGTCGATCGCCGCTTTGCGCTGAGCCACTTCTTCACGCGCCGCCGCGAGTTCGACGACCACATCGAGTAGCGCACTCATAGCGTCACCGCCATGTGCAGCGCCCGCGCCGCCGCCACTTTGGCCAACGCGCGCCGCCGATGCGCTTGAATCGCTGACGCTTCCTGCACGCGCTCGCCGGGATCGACGTCGTCCGGTGCCGCGCGGTCTTGGTCATACGCCCAGCAAATGCACGCCTGTTCGTCGCACTCGCTGCACACGTAGGGCTCGGCCACCGCCGCTTTGAGCGTCACCGAAGGGGCCGTCGTCGCGGTATCCATCTGCTGGCGCATACGCTGCACCGTATCAGCAAGTCGGGCGCACAGCCGCGCGATATTGCCGCAGTCCTCGTCGTACTGCGTCGGTCCGCCGTCTGGCGCGCCGTCGCCCTCAAACTCAATGCCGCAGTAGTCGAGCACCAGCGCCGCCACGCGCTCGTCGTCGTAGCTTGCGGGTCCGACGTCGTGCTCTTTGAGCAAAGCCTCCAAGTCGCGCGGAATGATGGTCATGCTTGGCGTCACCACGTCCGCACCTCCTGTACCAGTGCCGCGACGGCCAGCGCCGCGACGATCATGAGCGCCCACGAGCCCACCAGAATCACAAGCGCGACGGCGAGGCGCACGGCCACCAACAGCGGGCGGGATTGGATGCGCGCGGTCATGACAGCACCGCCACGACCACGGCGATAAGCGCCAGCCCGTACACGATCACCAGCGCCCACGCGACGGCAACGCTTGCGCGAGACGGCTTGTTTTGCGGGACGGTCACGCTAAACCTCCGGACGCGTCGATCTGCGCCAGCCGCTGCGAGCGCTCTTGCATCGCATTGTATTCGTCGGCCGTCATGCCGACGCACTCGCTCACCGCGTCGCCGTCCATCTTCCGCGACGGTCGGCGCAGCTGCAGGTTGATCGTGACGCCGGACTTGTCGGTCGTGCGCCAGAAGCGAAAGGGGAGGCTCATGACAAATCCTCCGCGTTGACTCGCACAATCCTGAGTGCCGACACATACTCCTCGTGGCTGCCTAATCTGGCCTCGTTGGCGACGGCGCTACGTGCCGCGCCGATACTTATGAAAAGCGTGGCGCAATCGCGTCCGGCAAGCACGCGTCCGTCTTGGTGCGGTAGCATGGTATCAACACATCTCAGCCCCGTGGAATCGCTGAAGTGCATCGGTCCTCTCTCTCGATGGATCACCATGTAAGCAAGGCGACTCATGCGACCAGCCCTCCGAAGTGCCGCGCGCCCCAATCCCGCAACCGCGCCGCTTCCGCGTCCGCATCGCTGCGCGCGTGCGCGGCTGCAATCTCGGCCTCGGTGTACTCCGGCACGTGAGATACCATGGCCAGCGTCAGCACTTCGCCGCACTCGGTGCGGATCGCCCGCACCACCGGCTCCGGCGTGCGCTGTGGGTACTGCCGTGTCCTCTGGCCGTCGGCGCTCACGTAGAGCGCGAGATACCGCATGATCATTGTGTGATCCTCCGCGCGACGACGACGCGCCCGCGATAGATGGATTCGCGCGCCGTGGTCAATGCCGTGACCAGCTCCAGCGATCGCCACGTGTGCGCCACGGTGGATTCGATCGCGCGATCGATCGCGACACGGTCGCCCAACTCGATCGCGTGCAGCGCGTTCACCTGAGCCAGATCGGCGGGCCCCTGCGCCTGCGTCTCGGCCACGAACGCCGTCCACGAGCACGGCACCTGCGCCGGGTGCGTGGTGGCGATCAGCCGGGCGAACAACTGCTGCGTAAAGCGCAGCACCGCATCCACCGGTGCCGCACGCGCCACGGTGAGCAATGCCGCCAGCAGCGTCTCTTCGCTCGCCGGACGCCCGCGCACCACGTCCTTCACGAGATCCTTCGGCTGCGGACGGCGCGCGCAGCTCTGCTCCAATTCGGCCAACAGTGAGCGGATATCGTGCTCAAACTGCGCCGCCTCCCGTCGTGCCTCTACTCTGGTCCCCTGTCCCATCGTCGCTGCTCCGGTTAGATTGTCGTCACGGCGCCCTATGCGCCGCCCCTGTTCCTCACGAGCCCTCGGTTGTCCGCCGGGGGCTTCGTGTTTCCTGCCTTTTGTTCGGGTCGGTCGGGGTAGGTCGGGACAGCGCCCGGCGTCTACCCTTGGGTCATGCCAAGAGCCCGATCCCCACCAGCTCAGGCCGCGACGGCTGCGGCGTCCCCTGCTTTCTGGTCGTCCTTGCCAAGCACGCGGTTTGCTCGCTGGCGCATCGCCTCGCGGATGAACGCCGAGAGGGTTAGGTCGCTCAGTCCGGCAGCCCGACACGCCCGCGTGTAGTCGGGCTCCAGGGGAATCGAGAGCGACAGCACAACGCGCTCCCGACGGGGCTGGCGTGGCGACGGTCGTGGCATATCTTGTGTCCGGTTGGTGGTTGTAGTGTTACGCGCTACCCGTGTGCCTTAATCTGTGCCGAGCATCAAAAAGGCGCAAGGGGTACATCAGACTTTTTTCACGGACATGCGAAAGCCCCCGGTTCCGGACCGTCGTCCGAACAAAGCAGCGTGCTGACGACACACCGCACCCGAGGGCTCTCCAACTTTCCTATAGACATGACGACCGTTTACCCGGCAGAGCCGTGACAAGCGACCGCTATTTAAGCTCTCTGTCCAACTCTTCCCGGTGGCGTGCGCGTCGATATCGTCAGTATCGTGCCCCTTCCGCCTGCGGCCCGGCTGTTGTCGCCGGTACTGCCGTACTACAACGTGCTGCCGGACCGGGTCGCACGGCTGCGTTGCCCGGATTTCGTGTTTGTTGTCGTAGTCCGTTCGTCCCGTTGTTCAGCTGAGCAGAGAGTATGCCAAGCAAGGGAACGGTGTCAGAACCCGCAGAAAAGCTACAAAAAGACCCAGAACCGGGCAAGCCTTGGACGGCGCATTCTGTCTCCGAGTTGCGCGGAGCGCTTGACATGACGCAAGTCGCATTCGCTAAGGCGCTCTCGGTAAGTCGATCCGCCGTCGTTGACTGGGAGGCTGGTGGGAAGATCTCAACGCTTGGAATCGGAGCGCTGAACCGGTTGCGCGCCTCAACGCTTGAAGCTGGCGCGAACAAGACGAGTGCCGTCCGCGAGACCCCCGCAGTCAGGTACGGTGTGCCAGAGTCCACAGTTCTACGAGAAACACTACCGCCGCCTGCCGAGTCTACCGCGCAGCTTGCAGGCCGCTCGCTCGAAATCGAAGCGTTGCTGGCCTACGCCATGGACCGGCAACGGCAGCTCGGACAGGCGCTCAGCGCGGCGGCAATCGCCGAGGGCGTGCGGGAGTCGGTCAGGCGCTCCGCTGAAGCGCTAGGTCAGCAGCGAGCGGCGAAATGATGCCGAAGTCCTCCCACTCCATCACCATGCCGTACAGGATGCCAGGGGCCACGAAACAATGGCGCACGACTGGGAATCCCGACCCCGCGCGACAGACCGCGAGGGTGTGCGTCTGTGACCGTGGCCAGACGGTGAGTATCATTCCCACTTCGCCGAAGATCGGGCCGAGGATAGGGGCGGCAATGCGGTAGACGGCAATAAAGTCGGGAGTCATTCCCGAA
>JANOPS010000430.1:0-26461 GCA_031421995.1 Gemmatimonadaceae bacterium | reverse complement strand
TTCGTCCGCTCCACAAAGCGTCCCGATTCCTGATGGAACACCCGCACCGGCATCCATTCGCCGACCACGACCAAATCCAGCTTGCCATCTGCATCATAGTCGGTCCACGCGGCCGAGGTCACCATCCCTGCTTCCGACAGCCCGGGTGCCAGCGCCGTCGCATCGGTGAACCGGCCGCTGCCGTCATTGCGCAGCAGATGACTCTGCGGCGTAAGCCCGTACTTCCCAGTCACCACTCGCGCGCCAACGAAGAGGTCCTGGTCGCCATCGCCATCGAAGTCGCCGGCCCTCGCGACGGACCCGTTCTCGAAGTACGCAGGCAACGCATCAGTCGCACGACGGAAATTCCCTTTCCCGTCATTCACGTACAGTCGATCACGCATCTGCTCGGCGGTGCCAGAAAACTCGTTGCCGCCGCTCGCCACGAACAGATCGGGATGCGCATCACCGTTGGCATCGAAGAAGATCGCATCGACGTCTTCCGACACGCTGTCAGCGGCGATCGCCGGTTGCGCGCTTTCCCGAAAACTCCCGTCCGGTTGTTGTAACTGTAACGAACCCGGCTGCCACTTCGCACCGCCCAGGTACACATCGTCGCGTCCATCGCCATTCACGTCGCCCACCGCCATCGCGGGCCCTTCGGCGGAAAGGATACGCGGCACTAGTGGTTCGCGGTCGAAGTCATTGAACGAATTGTCAACGTGCCGGTACCCGAGCTTCACCTGCGCCGTGACATCGTTGAACACGGCACCAGCACTGGCTGTCGCATTCGCGCGCGCATAGTCGTAGCGGCCGCGCGCGTCACGCTGATTCACCGTGATCGTGGCGTTCAACGCGACATTCGTGAGGATCTGGAAGCGACGGTCAGGCCAGACCACGGTCAGGGAATCGAGCGTCGTGGCATTACCGAAGCCAAAGTGCAGGCGCGGGTCGACCGACGACTGAAAGCCGCGCGTGGGACTTTGCTCAAGCACCTGCAGTTCGCCCGCACGACGCGCAATCAGTCGAGCGCCGATACCGGCGGTGTTGGCGCCGTCGCCCTTGAGCTGCACCGTCAGGTAGGCATTCCGGTTGCGGATGCGCGCCTGATTTCGATAGATCGACGCCGGCGCATTCAGGTTGTTCACCACCAAGTCCAGCGCGCCGCTGTTGTTCAGGTCCACATACGCCGCGCCGTTCGAGAACCCCAAACGGTCAAGCCCCCACACCTGCGCCATGTCGGTAAAGCGCAGGCTGCCGTCATTGCGGAACGCGTGATTGGCGACCGGCACCTGCGGCATTTGTTTGAGGAGCGCGAGATTCTCCTGCGTGATCTCCTGCGCCAGCGACGCCTGCACCGTCGCGTTCCCGACAAAGTTGATGTAGTCGAGGTCATTTGGACGGCGCGAGATGCCACTGCTAATGAACAAATCCTTGTGGCCATCATTATCCAGATCGACGAACAGCGTGGCCCAGCTCCAGTCGGTGGCCGAGACGCCCGACAGGTACCCGATGTCACTGAAGCGACCATCGCCGCGATTGAGCTGCAGCGTATTCCGCGCGTACTGCGGATGGTAGCCCGCCTCCAGTCGCAGGTTGAACAGATTGACGCTCTCCGCGTTGGCCGAGGACTTGAGTACATCCTCGCGTTCGGGCATCATGTCGGCGACGATCAGGTCGGGTCGTCCATCGTTGTTGATGTCCGCCGCGTCCACACCCATCGAGAAACGGCTCGTGTGCCTGGTCGCCGTCGTGATACGCTCGGAGAATGTGCCGTTGCAGTTGTTGTGGTAGAGAAAATCGTTTTCCTGAAAGTCGTTGGCGACATACAGGTCCATGCACCCGTCGCCATCGAGATCGCTGGCCACGACGCCAAGTCCAAATCCTTCGATACCGCCGAAGATTCCGGCGGTGGCGCTCACATCGGAAAAGCGCCCACGCGTGTTGCGGTACAGCCGACCGCCGCCCAGTGCACTGCGCACATCACGCTTGAGCGCCGTGCCGATGGCGCGCTCGGTGTGCGTCGAGTGGCTGAGCAGGAAGAGATCAAGATCACCGTCGGTGTCGTAATCGAAGAACGTCGCCTGCGTCGAGTACCCGACGTGATCGAGTCCCGATGCCTTCGAACCATCGCGAAACGTGCCGTCGCCGTTGTTGAGATACAGCACATTGTGCCCACGCATGGTCAGGTAACTCACCGCTGACGCGTAGATGTCCACCAAGCCATCGCCGTTCACGTCGGCCATGGTCACGCCGGTCTTCCATCCGTCTGGGCCGCCAACGCCCGCCAGCTCGGTGACGTCGTCGAAGCGGTAGTTGCCCTTGTTCAGGTAGAGCCGGTTCTTGTCCAGATTGGACGAGAAATAGAGATCTGGAAGACCATCGTTGTTCACGTCGCCCACAGCGACGCCGCCACCATTGTAGTAGTACAGGTAGTTCAGGATGTTGAAGTCGGGCGTCTCGGGCAGCGTATTCGTGAACTGCACACCGGTGCTCGCGGGGGCCAGCAATTCGAACAGCGGCGCTGGCGTGTTTGCGGCACGATCACTCCCCGCCGCGCGACTCGACGTGTCATCGGCGGCTCGGCACGACAGGGCGAAGCCGAGCGCGCACAGCGGCAGCAGCGTCCGCCCGTGCGTGGTCACCGCTTCGCAACGCGCGTGACGGGATGAGTCTGCAGACGCTGTACAATCAGCGCGCCAACCTTTGCCCCTTGCAACTGCCCCTGCTCTATTGCGCGCCGATAGTGAATGCCACCGTAGAGGCGACTGACCGCCGCTTCGTCAGCAGCCGCACGGAACGAGCCAAAGGACCGCACCGGCAATCCGTACTCCACCTCGGTGGAGTCGGCGAACGTGAACGTTTCCCCAAACTGTTCACTCAGCACGACTGCCGCTGCGGTCGATATGACGCTGTGCCCGCTGGTGTACTCGGGAAACGGGGGCGTTTGCAACAGCGGCTCCCACGCTTCATCCAAAAACCGATTGATGACGGTCTCGGGCCGAATGACATTGGTGGCGTACTTCGCCTCCCACACGCTCAAGAACCCGTCGGCTAACGCCAACGCGGTGCGCGCATAGGCATCGGCGGAGACCAGTATGCCGGCTTTGGCTGAGCGCGACGCGAGCCCGACAATACCCATCCAGTGTCCGCCCGGCGTCACCTTCTTGGTGGCGAACATGGTGTGTCCCTGCACGTGCATCACGTACGGGTTGCAGTCCCAGAACGCGGCAATGGCCCGCTGCTCTTCGGTCAGCCCGCGGCCGACGTCGTACACTTCCTTCGCCTGTACATAAAACGGCGACCCCTTCGTCGGATCGAACGCGAGCGGCGGTTCCGGCCGGAACTGCGTGGCCGAGTCGATGAAAAACGGCCGCAGTTTCGCCCAGTTGGGCTCGACGGCATCCATGTACGCCGGCGGGGTTGGCACCCAGCGACTCAGCTCCTTGGTGACCGTGTACTTGGGCATGCCGCGCATTTCCTTGTAGTTGTCCTTCGCGGCCCACGCGAGGATATGCGCGGCCACCGTATCGCCGTACGCGATCGAACGCTCGTAGACGTCGCTGGCCAGCCCGCCCGTCCGGTATTGCTCGTCGAGCGTCAGACGCAACGTGTCCATGCGCGCCCGCGAAAAAGTGAGCTGTTTGCCCACCGTCATCAACGCATGTACACTCGCCAGCGGGAGCGAGTACTCCACCCCGGGCTGGCGTGCGGGCACGGGCGTGAGCCCCGTCAACTGGCCCGCCAGCGACGTGTAGTTGGTGTCCGCCTGCCGGAGCACCTCATAGGCGGCCACGCTGCTGTACGCGTAGATCCTGCTCGCCTGCGGCGGGCTGAAGATGTCGTACACGATCACGCTGGTGAGATCGTGCACCGCGTGATGCAGTGGCGCGGCGTCGGTGCTCGCAGCCGACACCGAGTTGGGCGTCGGCCCCCCGCGCGTGCACGCGGAGATGGGCGCGGCCAAGAGCGCTCCACCGACCACAAGCGCACCGCGCGTGTACCGGACGCGTCGCACCAATCGCCCTATGGTCGTATGCACCCTGAGATTCATGGCTGGCCTCCAGCAGACCCACCCGATGGCTTCCGTGCAGCCGCGCCGCGGGCGGGCGCCGACTGGGTCGTCCGCAGGAAGATCGGCGTATCGTTGTTTCGTATCACCATGATCATGTCGCCAGCGCGCGTGCGCAGACGCTTGATGTCACGCACTTGACCGGATATCACCGCACCAGTCCCCGAGGCGCCGGCCGACGTGAACGTCCCTTTGCCATCGCCGCGCAGCAGCAAACCGTATCCAGCCGCCATCATCGCCAGCTCCGGCTTGAATCCGTTGAAGTTGCCCGCCGAGAATATGTCGAGCGTGCCATCGCCGTCGAAGTCGCCGGTCAATATCCCGAAGACGGGCGACAGTTGCGCCTCGCGCGGCAGTGGACTTACGGAGAATGTACCATCGCCGTTGTTGCGGGCCAGTGCCGACTCGAACGTCGTGGCGGTATCAGCGATGGCCGAACTGAGCTCCGCCGGCGGAAAGACGTCGGTCACGGTTTGCGTGGCGTAGTCCTGATAGGTGCGGTAGCGGGCCTTGAGCGAGGGAACGGCGCGAATCAGATCATCGCGCAGTACGATCGGATAGCGCTTGCCGCCGCTCACCGTGGTGAGGATCTGCTCCCCGAACCCATTGCCGTCAAAATCCTTCACGTACATGACGGTCGGCTCCGCCGCGCTTGCCTGCAGGCGGCCGTTCAATCCGAAATTGCCGATCAGCACGTCCACTCGGCCATTCCCCGTAAAGTCCCCGGCAATCACGCGATTCCACCAGCCGTGACTCCCGACGAATCCGGGTATCGTCTGCTTGGCGAGACGGCCGGCGCCCATGTTGCGAAACACTGTAATCGGCATCCAGTCGCCGACCACGATGAGATCCGTTCGGCCATCCGCGTTGACGTCCGTCCAGATCGCATCAGTCACCATGCCGACGTGCGAAAGCCCCGGCGCCATGCGGTCCGTGACGTTCGTGAAATGTCCGGTGCCGTCGTTCCGCAGTAACACACTCTCAGGCACCTGCCCGTACCGGCCTGGCACCGATCGGCCGCCAACAAACAGGTCCTGATCGCCATCCCCATCAACGTCCGCCGCGACGGCACGGGAACCACTCTGCACGTCGGCCGGCACGAAGCCGCTCGTCTTGTGGAATCGTCCGTTCCCGTCATTCAGATACAACCGATCCTGCAGCGCTGGCGCGAAATCCCCGAATTCGTTGCCACCACTCACGACGTACAGATCGGGGCGCGTGTCGCCGTTGGCATCGAAGAACAGCGCGCCGACGTCCTCGGATACCGAATCCGGTTCGAACAGCCCTGCATTGCTCCGCGTAAACTGCCCGTCCGCTCGCTGCAGCAGGAGCTGGCCCGCTTGATCTTTGGCACCGCCCAAATACAGGTCGTCCAATCCGTCGCCGTTGACGTCGCCTACGGCGACCGCCGGTCCTTCAGTGGACAGCATCTTGGGAATGAGCCGCTCGCGATCAAAGTCAACGAACTCGTTCTCGTGGTGCGTGTAGCCGAGGGCGACCTGCGCGGAGACGTCGACGAAGACACCTCGCGTCGGCGTGGATGGTGCGACCGGCGGCGTCGCAATGGCATCGGCCTGCTTGAGTGTGAGGCGCTGATTGGTGGCGACGTCGCGCAACACGCTGACGCGGCCATCCGGCCAGTCGACCGTCACGGAATCCACCCGTTGGTGCGTGCCGACACCGAAGGTCAGCAGCGGTTGCACACTCGACTGAAAGCCCCGTACGGGGGATGCCTCCTGGACGAACAGATCCGCACCACGCCGCACCGACACGCGCGCACCGATCGCGAAGCGATTCATTCCTTCGCCTTCGAGGGACACCTGCAGAAAGTGGTTCTCCGGATGCAGCGCGCGGGCGTTGTTGCGATACACGAAGGCTTCCATGTTCACGTTGTTCACGACCAGGTCAGGCGCGCCGTCGCCGTCAAGATCGGCGTAGGCGGCGCCGTTTGAGAAGCTGGGGGTATCGAGGCCCCACGCTTTGTTCTCGTTCACGAAGCGCATGTCGCCCTGATTGCGGAACACGTAGTTGGGAATGCGCGTGGACGACATGGCGTCTACCAACTGCAGGAAGTCCACCTTCTTGCCGTTGTAGACCGCCTCCGCCGCCGTCTGGTTCGCCTGCGACGAGATGTAGTCCTGCGATGTCACGTCCTTCGCGAGCCCATTGGTGACGAAGATGTCCTTACGTCCGTCGAGATCGAGATCGACCATCAGCGCGCTCCAGCTCCAGTCGGTTCGTGACACGCCGGCAATCTGCCCGATGTCACTGAACGTGCCGTTGCCGTTGTTGCGTTGCAGCATGTTGCGCATGAACTGGGAGCTGTACCCGTTGAGCACCTTGGCCTGGTACACATCCCAGCCTTCGAAGGCTGACGTCGTGCGCAGCCGGTACTCGTCCTCCGGCATCATATCGGTCGTGTAGATATCGGGCCAACCGTCATTATCGACGTCCGCGACGTCCAACCCCATGGAGAAATAACTGCCATACGGCATCTGCGTGTCCAACGACTCGGCGAACGTGCCGTCCCGCTTATTCACATAGAGGTAGTCGCGCTCGAAAAAATCATTCGATACATACAGATCGGGCCATCCATCGCGATTCACGTCGGACACCACGACACCGAGTCCGAAACCGACCTCGCTGCCATAGATACCGGCCGCCGCACTGACGTCGGTGAAGCGCCCGGCGTCGTGGCGATAGAGCTTCGCTCCGCCGAGCGAGTCGCGTACGCGACGCGTATTGCGAAGGCCAAAGCTGCTCACGGGACGCGGCGAGTTGTTGATCAGGAACAGATCAAGGTCGCCGTCGCGATCATAGTCGAGAAATGCCGCGTGTGTTGTGTAGCCGCCGTCTGTGACGCCGAAGGCTTCGGCCTCATCGGTGAACTGCGGCACGCTGTTCTTGTCGTTGCCCTGATTGATGAAGAGCTGGTTGGCACGCCGTTTCCCCGGCTCCTTCCCGGCATGGCAGACGTAAATATCGAGCCGTCCGTCGCCGTTGACGTCCGCGAACGCGACGCCCGTGGTCCAGGACCCGTTGTCGGTCAGGCGTGCGCGCTTGGTGACGTCGCGAAAGCGAAAGGCGCCTTCGTTCAGATACAGGTGCGCGCCGGACTCGTTGGCGGTCAGCACAATCTCGGGAAGGCCGTCGCCGTTGAGATCGCCCAGCGCGACGCCACCGCCGTTGTAGTGATTGCGATACGTGAACACGTTCACGTCTTTGGTATCGGTGACCGTGTTCGAGAACGTGACCCCGGAGTAGCTCGACGGGAGCAAGGAGAACAGCTGGTCGCCTACCGCCGGGGCGCGGTCGTCACGCGCACTGCTGCTGGCGTTGTCGCGGCCGGTGCAGGCCGTTCCGCTCAGAAGCGCCACGATCGCCACTGCGGCAGACATCGCTCGAGCAGACATCGGACGACGGGTGGAGATTCTAGTCATGGACACAATGATAGCCTGCCTCGGAGACGAAACAGGCTATATGCCATGCCGGGCCGCGCGTGTGGCGCGCGACCCGGCAGACAGGGCTCAGTAACCCGGGTTCTGCTTGAGCAGCGGGTTGGTTGCCAGCTGGCCAGTTGGGATCGGCATCAGGATCTTGTAGGCCGGCGTTTCCGCTTTGTACTGACGGGAAGCCGTGAAGGTGCCGGCACGAATCATGTCCTGACGACGCTTGGCCTCGCCTACGAGCTCGAACAACCGCTCGTCGAAGATCGCGGACCGTGCGGCACCCTGCGACAGGCCAGTGCTCAGCGGCTTGGCAGGCGAGAACGCGCGTGCGCGAACCAAGTTGGCCGTCGCGATCGCCGCCGCCGTTTGTCCCAGTTCGTTCTGCGCTTCCGCCTTGGAGAGATAGACCTCGGCCAAACGATAGTGCGGGAAGTCGTTCGGCTGGTTTTCGTTCGTGACCGCCGGGTCGACGGGGAACTTGTACAGACGGACGCCTTCGGCCTCGGTCGCTTGTGTCACGTCGCGGATGGTCGGAACGAAGATCAGGCGGTTGCCCGCGCGGTCATTGACCGGCGCTCCGGTAATGAGGTTGCTCTGCGGTCCCACGAGCCACTGGGCGTCGCGCAAGTCAGCGCGGTCGAACTTGTTGTACGTGTCGGACAGCCCCGAGAAGCCGTTCCAGCCACCGAAGTTCGACGAGTTGTAGTGCAGCGAACGCGAGTTGAGCGTCTGCCCCAATCCACCGAGCGTGCTGAATCGCACCACGAAGATGTTCTCGGGCGAGTTCTGGTTGTTCGATACGAAGTTGGCGCGGAAATTCGACGCCAGCGAGTACGTGCCGGAGTTGATGAGGCGGTCCGCCACGGTGATTGCGTCGTTCCAGCGAGCCGTACCCTTGGTGAGGCCCGTTGCGGTCACGGTGCCCGTGTACACCTGGGCGTTGACGTAGATGCTGACGAGCATCGCATCGACGGCGCCTTGGGTGATCCGGCCCCACTGTCCGGCATCACGCCGCGCCGGCAGCGCGGCGCGCACGGCGAGGAGCTCCGACTCAATGAACTTGAAGACGGAATCGCGCGTGGTCCGCGCGCGCGGCTCGATCTTGGTGTTGGTGACGATGGGCACGCCCCCGAAGAAGTCCATCAAGCCGATGTAGTAGTACGCGCGCAGGGCGCGCAGTTCGGCTTCAATGGCCGGTTGATCGGGCACGCTGTTCGGCTGCAGCGCCGACAGCACCACGTTGGCCTTGGCGATGCCCGACCACATGTTGTTCCAGACACCATTGATGTCCTCACCCGTCGCTCCGCTGGTCGGCGTGAACCCCTGTCGATGGATTTCCAGCCAGCGACCGTTGTCGAACCAATCCCCACCGCGGGTCGGTACGATCGTCTCGTCGGTGGTGATTTGGGAGAGGTTGTAATACCCCCACATGTTGTCGCGCAGCGTGGAGTACACGCCGGCCACGCCGCCGAGCACTTCGGCCGACGTCTTGTAGTAGTTGTCCGGCGAAATCTGGCTCTCGGGGACCTCGGTCAGGTCGGTACAACCCTGCACGGCGCCCACAGCAACAGCAGAGAGGAGGAGGCGACGGAAGCCCCTCGAGAAGGTGCGTATCTTCACCTGAGAATGCCTCATGGAGTGGTAGGATGGAGTCGTGGATCCGGTGCGCATTAGAAGCCGATGCTGACGCCAGTGGTGAACGTGCGGGCCCGCGGATACGCGAGGTAGTCGATACCGCGAGCGGCCAGACCAGCGGCCGCATGCACTTCGGGGTCATAGCCCGTGTAGTTCGTCAGCATCAGGAGGTTGTCGCCCGACAGATACACCCGCATTTTCTGCCCCTTCGACGTCAGGCCTTTGAGCGTGAAGTTGTAGCCGACGGTGAGGTTGGCAACTCGCAGGAAAGAGCCGCTTTCAACATAACGCGACGAGAAAATGGCCGGTTCCCCGATGGCAACGCCGTCGTCGAGGGCCGACTTGAGGAAGTTGAGGTTCGTCAACACGTTGGACTTGGTCCCGTACACCAGCTGCGTGTTGTTGAACACTTTCTGCCCCACGTCAGTACGAATCAGCGTACTGAACTCGAACTTGCCCCACGTGCCGTTGCTGCGAAGGCCCGCCGTGAACTTCGGGTTGGCGTTGCCGAGAATGACGTTGTCGTCGCTGCCAGGAGTGGTCGTCTTGCCATCCAGCACGCGGCTGGTCTCGTTGCCGCTGGAGTCGCGGGTCACCTTGTACTTGTTGAACTCCTGCTTGCCCGCCGTGCTCACCCCAAGGAACTCGGGGCCCCAGAACGTGCCAATCGCTTGTCCGGGAATGAGGCGCTGGGCGTTCTGACCCGACTGGCCTTGGCCGCTCACACCGCCCGTGATGATGAACTTCTGCCGACCAAGATTCACAACCTCGTTGCGATCGACGGACATCACGAAGCCTGCATTGAGGCTCTTGTTACTCTGTCTGATAAGGCTCGCGTCGATGCTGGCTTCGAGACCACGGTTTCTCACGGAGCCAATATTCTGGAGCTGAGTGGACACCACCGCCGGTTGCGGAACGTCTACCCGCAGCAGCAGGTCGTTCGTCGTCTTGTTGTAGAACTCAATCGTGCCGGTGTACTTGTTGTCGTGGATCCCGTAGTCGATGGCCACTGAACTCTGCGCCGTCGTCTCCCACTTGAGATCGGGATTCGGATTCTGCGTCGGCACCACGCCGGTGAAAACCGAGTTCCCGAACACGTAGCGCGCGCCGTCAGAGGCACCCAGCAGGGTCAGCGATGCGTATGGATCCACCCCTTGGTTGCCCTGCAGGCCGTAGCCCGCACGCACGCGCAAGTCACTGAAGAAGCGTTGGTTCTTCATGAAGCCTTCTTCGCTTAGCCGCCACGAACCGGACACGGCGGGGAACACCGACCATTTGTTGTCTACACCGAACTTTGACGAGCCGTCGCGACGGACCACACCGGTCAGGAAATAGCGGTTCTTGAAGCTGTAGTTCGCGCGTGTAAAGAAGGACGCGAGCTTGCTGTCCACCGCGTACGAGTACGGCGGGTTGAGCGTCGCACCTGCCGACAGATTGTTGTACGAGAAGGCATCAGTCAGGAAGTTGCGACCCTGCGCGCCGAACCCGTCGGATTTGTAGTTGGCGAATTCGTAGCCGCCCACGATTTCGAACTCATTGTTCTCACCGAGGTTGGGCTTGTACGTGAGCAGCGTGGAGATGGTTGCCGCTGAGGTATTGCGACTGTCGATCGCCGCGAGACCATTGAATTCAGCACCCGAGGGGCTGATGGCTGGGAAATAGTGGTTGCGGCTGCTGCCGGTTTTGTCGAAGCCGACGTTCACCGAACCCGTCAGCGGCGCAAAGATCGTGTACGACGTGGTGATGTTGCCCAGAATCCGATTGGTGGTTGCGTTGTCCTGCACCTGCTCAATCAACGCCACCGGATTGCGCGACCCCTGACGTCCCGTTCCGATCTCGTAAAAAGGATTGCCGCCGGCGGTCGTGCTCAAGATCGGCCGCGTGGGGTTGAACCCCACCATGTTGTTGAACACGCCGCCCTCGAAGCCACCGGTCGACTCAAACGGGATGTAGTTGTTCTTGACCTGCGATGCGCTGAGGTTGAGCCCGAGCAGCAGCTTGCCTTCGACCGCCGCCGTGCTGGCATTCAACCGCGCCTGCAACCGCTCGAACCCGTTGTTCTTGATGACGCCCTGATTGTCCATGTAGTTGAGCGACGCGCGATAGCGGGTATCCGCGGTGCCGCCCGAGAACGTGAGATTGTGGTTCTGCGTCACGCTCTGTTGGGACACGGCGTCCTGCCAGTTGGTGTTTGCGGTCCCGAGGTTCGTCAGGCGGCTGGCGTCGAGTTTGCCAGCGGTCACCTGCGCCTGCACAAAGGAGCGGTACTCGCTGCCGTTCAGCACGTCGAGCGGGCGGGCGATGGAGGCAAACGCCGTGTACCCTTCGTATTCCATCGTGCCGGCGCCCTGCGCGCCCTTCTTGGTCTCGATGAGAATCACGCCGTTGGCGCCACGGCTGCCGTAGATGGCCGTCGCCGAGGCGTCCTTGAGCACCGTGATGTTCGCAATGTCCGCCGGGTTGAGCAGGTTGAGCGGGCTGCGCGACAGCGATGGTTGGCCCCCCAAGCCGATGCCGCCGGGCTCCGTCGCCTCGTTGCTGATCGGCAAGCCGTCGATCACGTACAGCGGCTCGCTGCTGGCGCTGATCGAGGTGCCGCCGCGAATGCGGACTTCCGAGCCCGCGCCCGGTTCGCCAGTCTGCTGAGTGACCGTGATACCAGGGGCTCGGCCAGCGAGCATCCCGTTGACGTTCGGCATGACGCCGACGTTGGCCTCACTGCCCTTGACCGTCGCCACCGATCCTGTGATCTGCTCGCGACGCTGCGAGCCGTACCCCGTGGTCACGATCTCGGAGAGGAATGCGGCGATCGGCTTGAGCTGGTAATTGACGGTGGCAGTCCCGCCCGCCGTCACGTTGGCCGTCTGGTTTACGGCCGAGTAGCCAATTCGCGAGACGCGAACCGTGGCCGATCCGATGGGCACGCCCGGCAGCGTATAGCTCCCGTCGGGTCTCGTCAGGGTACCGCGCGTAGTGCCAACGATAGTGACCGCCGCGCTGGCGATAGGCGCCTGCGAGGTGGAGTCGACAACTCTGCCACTGATGACCCCGACCGCACCCTGTGCGCGGGCCTGAGTGGCCGTTACCGAAAAGAGGGCTACCGCGAGGGCGCCGAAGACACGAGAGAATTGCATTGCTACCGCCTGTGCTGAACGGGGTGGGCCTTGGCCGCTCGTCTAGTGCATCCGTTATGCGCACCGCTCTGGATTGCCGGGCGGCAATCGAAGTACGCGTGGGAAGTGCTAGATCTGGGAGGAGTAGGGCAGGAGGGAGGAGATACGCGGAACTGCGAAACGCGGTGGGGAGGGACTAACGGCGCCTAGAGAATTCGGGCTATTGTAACGCGCACCTGACGCCAGAGTACGATATCATTGGCGTTCGGTCAAGTATTTTCCCGTAACTCGACTACCGATTTCGCTGGTTATTGTGGCGTAATCGATTACACCCGCTGCCGTATCCTGAGGAAGACCACTGTGCTCGTGCTCCGCTGCCTGTCACTCGTTCTCCAACTGGGGCCGCAGGCTCAGCCAGTATTGGAGCCATCACCGAAGGTTTCCACCATGGTGCGTCCGGTGATGGAGCTCCCCCAGATTGGCCTCGACGATACGTCGGCCTACCGAGGCTATTCGACGAGATTCTTTCGGGACGGAGCGCAAAATACTCTGCAAATTTACGTCGATCAAGTTGCGGCACGAGTGGTCCACTTGTGGGCCGATGCGGAAAATGAGAGTCTCGGATTCACCGCTCGCGGGCGGGACGGAGCATCCTCGCCGCTCGAGTGGGACGGAGCGACGGCGACCATCAGCGGGGGCGCGCGCAGCCGCGCACGCAGTCTCGAGTACCGCCTCGTGGCCAAAGATTCAGTGGCACATCTAGGCTGGTTCCTGCTCGGCACCATGCGGCTGGAGCGGGACTTTCAGTACTTCCAGAAACAGAAGGACGCCTTCGCAAAGGCCCCGTACACGATGGAGGAAACCGCGCGGCTCATCGCAGCGCTCGGACAGCTCGAGCCACTTGAGCGACAGTCGCTGCTGCGGCTGTTGCATGCCCCCGACGTGGCCACGCTCGAAGCCCGTCGCGCGCCGACCATCGCGGTGCGCGCCACGGCTACACGGTGGGCTGCGACGGTCACGCAACCGACTTTCGACGGGCGAGACACCCTCACGCTTGAAATCAGCGTCGACCCGCGGACGGTCGGCGCCGACCGCTCCGGCGATTCGCTGACCCTTCGGGCACGCCGCGGCGCCCGGGTGCCGTTCACTGTCCGCGTCGCCACCACGGGTGCTCCTCTCACCCCGCTCCGACGCGAAGAAATCTTTACCGCGGATTTTCTGCGGTTCTTACGGGACGCACGCGCGGCCGCGACTGATGCCACTTCCGCCGCTGGGCAGCACGCGCGTCGCATGGAACGACAGGTGGTCGGCGTCGAACTGCTGTCTTCGCGCGAGAAACTGATGGCGGGACTGCCGACCTACGCGACCTACTTCGGTCGCGACATGTTGGTCAGCGCGCTGATGATGCGCCCGATCTGGCGCAACACCATGTCGGAGGCCGCTATGGCGGCCGCGCTCCGCAAGCTTGCACCAGACGGCCAGGTCAGCCACGAGGAGGCCCTGGGCGGGCAGGCCGTGCGCGAGGCCGCTGCCGAGTTCGCGGATCTCGTCGACGCGCGACGCGCCGCAACGCAGCGTGGTGACCGTGCCGCAATCGACAGCCTGCAGCGCCGCGCGGCGACGGTGCTTCGCGATGCGCGCCGCACGCGCGAGAACTACCACATGATCGACGACGAGTTGCAGCTCCCGGTGTTGGTCGCGCGATGGATCACTGATTCCACCGTGTCACGCGCGAGGAAGCGCGCGTTCCTGATGGCCGAGGGCCAGCGTGTCGACGGACGTCCGGTGTCGCACCTGACGCTGCTTGTACGGGAACTCGCGATGGTCGAACGGATGACCGCCCCGTACAGTGAAACGCCCGACGTGCTGAACCTCATTCCCTTCGCGAAGCGTGATGGCGAGGGGGCGTCTACCCGCTGGGCATCATCGAGCTGGCGCGATAGCGGCGTGGGGTACGCGAACGGTCGCTTTGCGATGGACGTGAATGCGATCTGGGCGCCGCAATCGCTCGAAGCGATACAGCGCATCCTGCCGGCGCTCGCGTCGCTCGGCTTCTCCCTCGAGTCGCTTGTGGCGCGCGAGCCGGCAACAGCGCCGCTGCTCCGCTGGGTGAAAGAGCCCGCGGCGTTGTCGCTCGCCATCAAACAGTGGCGCGGGGTGAGCTCGCGCTTCCTTGTGCAACTTTCACCCGCGGCGGTGAGCGCCGGTGTCGACGCGCGGCTGGCGGCGATGCCAGATGACGAGCGCCGATACTGGCGCGCTCGTTCGTCGGCAACGGCTCGGGATCGCGATTCGTTGTCGTTCCTCGCGCTCGCCCTGAGCGCCACCGGCGCGCCGATCCCCGTGGTGAACACCGACCCGGCAACGCGGCTCTTTCTTGGCGAGCACGAGGGCGCCGCGATCTCCCTCAATGCGATGGACGTTGCGAGCGCACGGCGCGATGCGGACCTGTTCACACGGCCGTATCCTGCCGGTCTTCTGCTCGGCGTCGGTCCGGTCGTCGCCAACGACGCCTTCGCCTCGCCGACTACTTGGCAGGCGTTTTCGGCCGACCCCTACCACGGCCCCCGAGTGATCTGGGGCCGCGAGGTCAATCTGTTCCTGCTCGGCGCGGCGAGTCACGTGCGGGCTGCCGAGCAATCGCGCACGCCAGCGTCCCTCGCCTTCGCGCGTGCGTTACGCGACGCCATCACCCAGGTCCGCGACGCCGTCAACGCGTCTGGGTTTCACAGTGAGCTGTGGTCCTATGGTTTCACAAACGGACAACTGGTGCCCATGCGGTATGGCTCCGGTGCTGATGTGCAGCTGTGGAGCACGACGGACCTCGCCGTGGAGTACGCATTGGCACGGCTCGGCAGCTCCGTGAAGATCCCGCGTTAGGTGTCCTCAGCTACGCCCTCGGCCACGCTCTCAGCTTCCGGCCATCCTGCAGCGAACGCCATCGGCAGGGCCCGTTGGGCGACGCGCGCACAGTTTCTCAACCTTGGCGTCGCCATCGGCGCCTGGGGTGTGCACGTGCCCTCGATCAAAGTCGCGTATGCGCTGGACGAGCGGATGTTGGCGTTCGTGATGCTGGCCATGAGCATCGGTTCGGTCATCATGCTCTTCCTCGCGGGCCCGATCGTTGGCCGCATCGGCGCGCGCGATACCACGGTGATCGCCGGCTGGATGCTGGCCATCTCCCTCGGCAGTTCTCTGGCGTTCCCCGGCGTATGGGTGTTGCTACCTGTCATGGTGGTCTTCGGCGCCGGCCAGAGCCTGTACGACGTGGCTATCAACGCTGAGGGCACCATGCTCGAGCTGATGGGTGGGAAAGCCGTCATGAGCGGTTTTCACGGCATGTTCAGCGTCGGCGCACTGGTCGGCGCGAGTGTTGCCGCGTTGCTGCTGCGCATTGGCGTACCCGCCGCATCGCAGTTGCCGTGGATCGCGGGCGTGGTGGCGCTCTGCTTGTCGCTGGCCTCCCGCGGCATGTTGCTGGCGCATCCGGAGGCGTCAGGGCCGCAGGCGCACTTTGTCTTTCCGCGCGGCACACTGTTGGTGACCGGGTTGTTGATCCTCAGCGCTATGCTGGCCGAGGGCGTGATGTACAACTGGAGCGTCTTGTATGTGCAGCAGGAATTGCGCACGCCGCAAACGCGCGCGGCGTTGGCGTATGTCGCGTTCTCCGCGGCAACGGCCGCCATGCGATTCGCTGGGGATGCGGTGCGTCAGCACCTGTCCGAGCGCGCGATGGTGCGTGGCGGTGCGATCCTCGCCGCTGTCGCGATGAGCTTCGCCCTGCTCTCCGCGCAACCATGGGTCGCCATCGCCGGTTTCGCGCTGGTGGGCGCCGGCCTCGCGACAATGGTGCCGCTACTCTACAATGCCGCCACGCGCGTTCCGGGCGTAAGCCGCGCTGCCGCTATTGCCTCTGTGTCGTCGATCGGGTATCTCGGATTCATGATCGGCCCGCCAATCATCGGCGCGATCGCACACGCGCGCACGCTCTCGGCGGCCATGTCCACCCTGATCGTGGCGTGCGTGCTCGTCATGCTCGGCGCGTCACGCGTCCCGCTGCGATCTTCGTGATACTTTGCAGCTGGACGCTGGTCCGAAGGCCGTTGGCTACAGCGGGCCCCGCTTCGTCGTGATGAGCACGACACCGTTCGCTCCCCGCGAGCCACCGTAGAACGCCAGCGAGGTCTCATCCTTCAACACTTCGATGCGCGCGATGTCGTTCGGAGCGAGCGCGATAAGCCCGCTTGGACCCGGATCGAACGTGAGGCCGTCGATCACATACAAGGGAGCGGTGGACCCGTTCAGCGTCGTCGCGCCGCGAACTTCGACGCGTAATCCTCCCGGAGACTGCACCACGCGAACACCAGGAAAGCGGCCCTCGAACATCTCTTCCACGCGTGCGACGCTCTTGCGGGTGTCCAGGGTCTTCTGATCCGCTACCCACCCTCTGGATGTGGAGTCCACCGCCTTGACCTTCGGGACGGTGTCTGCAACAGCCGTGACCTTCGGAACGGTGTCTGCAACAGCCGTGACTTTCGGAACGGTGTCTGCAACAACGGTGGCGTGCAGCGCCAGCACGATTCCAATAAACATCGGAGTCTCCTTTTTTTGCGGGCCGCGCCGATCACGTCTCACCGCACGTGTCCGGGCGCACGAGAACCTCATCCCTGCATCTGAAACCTACGGAAGTTCGGTGCCACCCGATACC
The DNA here is from genome assembly GCA_031421995.1 of Gemmatimonadaceae bacterium. GTDB lineage: Bacteria > Gemmatimonadota > Gemmatimonadetes > Gemmatimonadales > Gemmatimonadaceae > Gemmatimonas. The sequence goes on along the minus strand of JANOPS010000430.1, from coordinate 9,505 downwards.
CCCTACGGATCAGACGCGGCGCCGCGCGTGGGGGCACACCACGGGGCACGTCACGACGCGGAAACCCCGAAGGGGCGTTAGCGGGCGCTCCACCGCGCCAGGCCCAGGAAGACCGTGCCAAAGACGAGCATCACTCCACCCCAGATAAGGTTGATGTTAATGCGCGTTGAGCGCTCGTACATCGCCGTGTCCCCGTTGGTCGCAATGCCGAACCCGATCAACAGGACGCCCAGCGTCACAAACAGCGCGCCGATCGGCGTCCGCAGGTCCATCCCTGCCGCTCCAGTCATCGTTCGCTCCTCAGAAGAAGACTACGTTCAGCGCTGCCGTGAGGACGAGCACGGCTACACCCGCCACGGCTGGCTTCTGCCACCACGATTTTACGTCGTCGACTTGCCGCGGGGTCAGCGAGTAGACGAGCCCCGTGAGCTCCGACTCGTCGCGCGCCTTCGTGACGAGACTCACGATGATCGTGACGACGAGGCAGGTGGTAAAGGCGGCAATGGCCGTCCAGAACGTCTGCGCCATTTCGCTCGGATACGACAACAGGGGGGAGAAGTAGCCACCCTTGACGCCCGGTGAGGACCCGACGGCGAGTGAGATGCCATGGTGTACCGCTGCCGCCATCGTCCCTGCCAGCAACCCGGTGAACGCCCCGTGTCCCGTACTGCGTTTCCAGAACATGCCCAGCGCGAACGTCGCAAAGAGCGGCGCATTGACGAAGGCAAACACCAGCTGCAGGAATTCCATGATGTTGTTGAACGCGCCGGCCACGTACGCTGCCGCGACCGACAGCAGGATGCCGCCGACGGTCGCCGCACGTCCCATCCACAAGTAATGCTCGTCCGAGGCATGCTTGCGAATGTGCGCCTGATACAGGTCGTACGTCCACACGGTATTGAACGCCGTGACGTTGCCCGCCATCCCCGACATGAATGACGCCATCAACGCGGTGAGACCGAGCCCCAGCATCCCGGTGGGGAAGAGCTTGACCAGCATCATCGGTGTGGCGAGGTCGTAATCGAGCACGACCTTGCCCATACTGTCGAGCAACGGCAGGCCGGCCTCAGTGAGCTTCGGCGGGATGACATTGTCGCCCATCGCCAGCGCGATCATACCCGGAAGGATGACCAGGAAGGGGAAGAGCATCTTGGGAACTGCGGCGATCAGCGGCGTGCGCCGCGCGGCGGTCATCGAGTCGGCCGCCATCGCGCGCTGCACCACCAGAAAGTCCGTGCACCAGTACCCGAATGACAGGACAAAGCCCAAGCCCATCACCATGCCGAACCACTCGATGCCGATCGGATTGGTGGTCGCCGACCCCATACCCTGCCACACGTGCTGATAGGCTTCGCTAGGCAGACCGCGCGACGTGGCGACCGCCGACAGCTTCTCGGTCATGCCTCCCCACCCGCCGACCGATCGCAGGCCGATCCACACCAATGGCGCGAAGCCAAACACGATCATGAAGAATTGCAGCACCTCGTTATAGATGGCGCTGGTCAGTCCGCCGAGCAGCACGTAGGCGAGGACGATCGCCGCGGAGACGAGCACGCTCGTATCGAAATCCCAGCCCAACAGGAGGTTCAGCAGCTTGCCCATCGCGTACATCGAGACGCCCGACGAGAATACCGTCATGGCCGCGAACGCGGCGGCATTGAGCGTCCGTGTTTTTTCGTCGAAGCGCAGCTTCAGATACTCGGGGACCGAGCGCGCGCGCGACCCGTAGTAAAACGGCATCATGAAAATGCCAACGAACACCATCGCCGGGATCGCTCCAATCCAGTAGAAGTGCGCTGTGGCGATACCGTACTTCGCCCCGGATGCTCCCATCCCAATCACTTCCTGCGCGCCGAGGTTGGCGCTCAGGAACGCCAGACCCGTCACCCACGGTGGCAATGAACGGCCCGAGAGGAAAAAGTCGGTGGAGGTGCGCATACGCCGCCGTAGCGCCCACCCGATCCCAAGCACCACGGCGAAGTAGATCGCCATGACGACGTAGTCGATCCATGTCGGACGAATCACTGGCGCACTCCTTGGTGATTGGCGGGAGCAACCGGAACAGCGGGCGCGCGGCCGGACGAATCGAGGATGCCCAGGAGTCGTTGGCGCCGATGCTCTACGCGCGGCGCGCAAGGCGGAACACGCCGCAATAGTCGCTGGCGGGGGGCGGGAGGGCAATGGCAACTCCAGCGACGGCGTGCCGCAATCGGTTGCGGTCTCCCGTACATGCGCCCCGGAATATTCGCCGTGGAATTGCGCTGGCATTTCTGCGATCCGAACGCGAGCTTGCGGTTCCTTTCCCCTTCCTGCGCCGCCGTCGCTTCGGGACCATACCCGACGACAGTCCGCCATCGGCCCTGCTTCTCCGACGAATCCCGCACTCCATGAAGTTCACGCGTGCTGCTGGTGTGTTGCTTCACCCCACGTCGCTCCCAGGTGTCAACGGCATCGGTGACCTCGGGCCCGACGCGTTTCGTTTTCTCGATTTCCTCGCGGAGGCCGGGTTCACGATGTGGCAAGTCCTGCCGCTCGGACCGACGGGATACGGCGATTCACCGTACCAGTGTTTTTCGGCGTTTGCAGGCAATCCCCTGCTGATTCACGTGCCTGGCGCGACCAGTGCGCTGCCCGCTCACGTCATCGATTTTGCGGGCGTGATTGCGCACAAGCAGGCGTTGCTTGCGTCGGCGTTTGGGCGCTTTGTTCCCGACGACCGCTACGAACAGTTTGTGCGCGATCACGACGCGTGGCTTCCCGACTACGCACTGTTCATGGCACTCAAGCGCGCGCACGGCGGTACCTCGTGGACGGAGTGGGATCCCGCGCTCGCCGCGCGTGACGCGCGCGCGCTCGCGGACTTCACCGCCTCGCACCAACGCGAGATCGCACAGGTCCAATGGGAGCAGTTTGCCTTCTTTTTGCAGTTCAACGCGCTGAAGCGCGCCTGCACCCAACGCGGCGTCCGGCTGCTGGGTGATCTGCCGATCTACGTCGCGCACGACTCCGCCGATGTCTGGGCGCATCGCGAGCTGTTTCAACTCGACGAGGCCGGACACTTGATTGTGCAAGCGGGTGTTCCCCCCGACTACTTCAGCGAAACGGGACAGCTCTGGGGCAACCCGATTTATCGTTGGGATGTACTGCGCGCCCAAGGGTACCACTGGTGGATCGATCGCATGCGCGCCGCACTGCGCATGTTCGACATTGTCCGACTCGACCACTTTCGTGGCTTCGAGGCGTATTGGGAGGTGCCCGGCGCGGACACGACGGCAATGCACGGCCGATGGGTCACGGGCCCGGGGATCGATCTGTTTCGTGCGCTGTCCGACGCGCTCGGCCCGCTGCCGATCATCGCTGAGAACCTCGGATTGATCACACCGGAAGTGGAAGCGTTGCGCGAACAGTTGGAGTACCCTGGGATGAGCATCTTGCAGTTCGCATTTGGCGGCGACGGCATGGCCAAGGAATTCCAGCCACACACGTTCCCTCGCGAGCGTGTGGTTTACACGGGCACGCACGACAACGACACCACCGTCGGGTGGTGGAACGCTGATGCGGGGACCGATTCGACGCGCACGCCGGAAGACATCGAGAAGGAGAAAGCCTTCGCGCGCAGGTATCTGGGCACCGATGGTGTCGACATTCACTGGACACTCATCCGGACAGCACTGGCCTCAGTCGCCAGTACGGTGCTGATACCCATGCAAGACATTCTTGGGCTTGGCAGTGCAGCACGAATGAATTTGCCCGGACGACAGGCAGGCAATTGGCAGTTCCGATTTACGTGGGACCAACTCACACCGGACATCACCGCGCGACTGCGTGAGATGGTGTCGATGTACGATCGCTGAGGAACATTCGATGAGCACTGCGCCCCGCTCGGCCGCTGCACCGGTGTCGTCATCCACCGCACCCGCCACGTCGTTCGCCGCCGTCTGGAACATGAGTTTCGGGTTTCTGGGCATTCAATTCGGCTGGGCCCTGCAGATGGCGAATATGAGCGCCATTTACGAGTACCTTGGGGCGGACGCCGACCAGATTCCCATGTTGTGGTTGGCCGCACCGCTCACCGGACTCGTGATCCAGCCCATCATCGGACATCTCAGCGATCGCACGTGGTCGCCACGCTTCGGCCGACGTCGACCATTCTTTCTTATCGGCGCCATTCTGAGTTCGTTGGCACTTATCGCGATGCCCAACTCCAGCACGCTCTGGATGGCGGCGGGGTTGCTGTGGATTCTGGATGCGTCGATCAACGTATCGATGGAGCCGTTTCGCGCGTTTGTCTCTGACTTACTCCCGCCCAGCGACCGCACGCGCGGCTTTGCGATGCAGAGTTTGTTTATCGGACTCGGGGCGGTGATTGCGTCAGCCGCACCGTGGATGTTGACCAACTGGTTCGGTGTTGCGGCCAGCGCGCCGGGCACCATTCCCACGACCGTTCGCATCTCCTTCTACATCGGAGCGGCCGCGTTTTTTGGCGCGGTGATGTACACGATTCTCACTACCAAGGAACACCCGCCAACCGATCTCGCGGCGTTTAAACGCGAGAAGTCGCAAACGGCTGGGATCGCGCACGGCATTCGCGACATTGTACAGGCGGCACGTTCGATGCCTGAGACCATGCGGCAGCTGGCGTTGGTCCAGATCTGCACGTGGATGGGACTCTTCTGCATGTGGCTGTACTTTCCGGTCGCCGTTGCACGCAACGTATTTGGCGCGCCGGACTCGAACTCGCCGCTATACCAACAGGGCGTTGAGTGGGCTGGCGTGTGCTTTGGTGCCTACTCGGCGGTCTGTTTTGCGTTCTCGTTCGCCCTGCCGTCGTTGGCCAAGAAGCGGGGCGCCAAGAGTACGCATATGCTCTGCTTGTTGGCGGGCGCGGCCGGCTTGCTTTCGGTAGCGTTCATCCACACACCGTCCATGCTGCTGCTCTCGATGACGGGAGTTGGGATTGCCTGGGCCAGCACGCTGTCGATGCCGTACTCGATGCTTGCCAACGCGCTACCTCCCGGAAAGACGGGCGTGTACATGGGCATCTTCAACTTCTTCATCGTGATCCCCGAGATCGTTGCATCGCTCGGCTTCGGCTGGGTGATGAACAATCTCCTCGACAACAATCGCATGGCCGCCGTGGTTGCCGGTGGCGCATTCATGGCGGTCGCAGCGTTGCTCGTGCTTCGGGTACGTGAGGCGGTGCCCGTAGCAGCGCCGACAGGCAAGACCGTTGGAGTTGCCGCATGAGCACGCGGTCGAGACGTCGCGTGGGATGGTCGTGCCTCGTCGCTTCCGTACTCACGGGCGGCGTGCTGCAAGCGCAGGCGCCGCGCGTCGACAAGGTGGACCCGCCCAACTGGTGGGGCAATCACTCCATCAATCCGGTACGTTTGCTGGTACATGGAGCGAACCTTGGTGGTGCGCGGTTTGAGTGTCCCAGATTGTCCTGCAGCAAGGTCAGCACCAATGCCGCGGGGACCTACGCATTTGTTGACGTCACGATCCCCAAAGGCGCGGTAGCCGGTGCGTATCCGTTAACGCTGCGCGCCGCGGGCGGGTCGGTGCGTGTGCCGTTTACCGTGAGTGCGCCGCTTGCCAACCTCGGTCGGTTTCAGGGATATGGTCCCGATGACGTGCTGTATCTCATCATGCCGGACCGCTTCGCGAACGGCGATACCACGAACGATCGACCGTCCGGCCAGATGGATCTCATTGATCGCGCCAAGGGTCGTTACTATCACGGTGGTGATCTGGCCGGCGTGAAGCAGAAGCTTCCGTACCTGAAGGGGCTTGGCATCACAGCCATCTGGTTCAATCCCGTGTACGACAACAACAACGGACTGAATCGCAAAGAAGTGTACGACGGCCAGCCCATCACCGATTACCACGGATACGGCGCAACGGATTTCTATAAAGTGGAAGAGCACTTTGGTTCGCTCGCCGAGTTCAAGGCCTTGGTGGATGACGCCCACAGACTCGGCATCAAGATCATTCTCGATATGGTAGCAAATCACACGGGCCCGTATCACCCGTGGGTGCAGGATCCGCCCACGCCGACGTGGTTTCATGGCAGCGAGGCGACTCATCCGAACAACGATTGGCAAACATGGACGCTGGCCGATCCCTCCAGCACCGCCGCGATGCGACGCAACACGCTGGACGGATGGTTTGTCAACATCCTTCCGGATCTCAATCAGGACGATCCTGAGGTCGCGCGCTACATCATCCAGAATACGTTGTGGTGGGTTGGCGTAAGCGGGATGGACGGCATTCGCCAGGACACGTGGCCCTATGCACCGCGGACGTTCTGGCGGGATTGGATGGCCGCCATCAAGCGGCAATACCCAGCGCTCACGGTCGTCGGAGAAGTGCTGGATGGCGACCCGGCCATGATTTCGTTCTTCGAAGGCAGTCGCACCGCGTATGATGGCGTGCGCACCGGCGTCGATCAGATGTTCGATTTTCCGATGCACTTTGCGATGCGCAGTGTGTTTGCGCAGGGGCAATCGATTCGGCAGATCCCGCAGATGTTGGCGCATGACCAGCTGTACCGTGATCCAACATCGCTGGTCACGTTGCTTGGGCTTCACGATGTGCCGCGCTTCATGGGCGAGAAGGGGGCGACCGTTGACGGGCTCAAGCTGGCCTATACGTTGTTGCTCACGATTCGCGGTACCCCGTTGATCTACTACGGTGATGAGGTCGGATTAGCGGGCGGCAATGACCCCGACAATCGTCGGGATTTTCCCGGTGGCTGGCCGCGCGATGCGCGCAGTGCCTTTGAGGCATCTGGGCGGACGCCGGAGCAACAGAGCGTGTTCACGCACGTGCAGGCGCTGCTCAGGCTGCGGGCGGCGCGTCCTGAGCTGCGCGGCAGCAAGACGGCACATCTGTTCGCCAGTGATCAAGCGTTTGTCTATCGGCGCGGGGCGACGGTGATCGCGTTGAACAACGGCAGCACGCCGGTGACGGTCGAGGTGGAGAGCGCGGTGGCCGCGGCGGCGAGCATTGGTGCGTGCGCGGCGCCAACGAAGAGGGGGGGGCTTACGGTGATTGTGATTCCGGCGCGGAGCGGGTGCGTGTTTTGAGCGGTGCAGTGACCACTCAGCATCGCGACGCGGATGCCACCGCGCTCGCGATATACCGCGCCACAAACCGCTCGCGGATGGACTGCCACGTGCGCCCCTCTCCGTAGTTGCCGGCCGTGATCACCGCCACCACATCAAGCGAAGGGATCACCAGCAGGAACTGTCCACCGTTCCCACTGGCCTCGTAACTGGGCACCGCACAGGCGCCGACGCGAAGCGTGTGGCGATGCCAGGCGTAGCCGTCGTCTGCACCCGAGGAGTCGGGCTGTTGCCGCTGTGTTGATCGTCGAACCCACGATCGGCTCACCAGCCGCACACCATTCCAGATGCCCTCGCTCAGGTACAGCTGGCCGACCTTGAGCAGATCGCGCGGACGCATGTGCAGTCCACCGCCAGCATACCCCTCTCCCGTTGGCATAAGGTTAAGCGCGTAAGTCTCGATACCGAGTGGGCTCGCCACGAATTGGTCGAAGTACTGCGGCAGCCACTGGGACGTCGCGTCGCGAATCGCCTTGCCGACAAGATTGATACCCGCGGAGCAGTACGCGTAGGTGGTGCCTGGGCGGTGCAGTTGGGGCAGGGCCAACGTGTAGCGATACCAGTCGGGCTCTTTGCGCTGCTCCTGCATCACGTCCTCATTGCCTGGTGAAGCACCGTCGTCATCGTTACAAGCCAGTCCTGATGTATGCGTGAGGAGATGACCGATGGTCGCACCAGCAGGCGTGATCGCGCGTTGCTCGGAAATGGGCGCGCCGCGGTACATCGCCACACCAAGCAAAACAGACGTGATCGTTTTCGACGCCGAACGGAGATCGTGCAGTTTGGTTGCATCGTAGCCGAAGAAGTACTCGTCCAGCACAAGGCGTCCGTGTCGCGCAACCACGACAGCGTGCAGCCGCGGCGTCGTATCAGTGAGCGGACCAGCGGCAATGACGCTCCGGACGAGCGCGGCCAACGAATCGCCAGACATGCCCTCAATCGATGCGCGCGAAACCCGCCACCCGTCGCGCAGGTCGGAGGGCGCCCGATACGAGTACGGCGCGGGCGCCACGATTCTGGGCATGAAGCCGACCGTTGCATTGGCCTGCCGGGGCGTCGCATTCAGCGGTACGCCAAAATCGAAGGCGATCGTTTTGGCCAAAGCGTCGAAGGGTTGGGTGAAGCGCTGTCGTCCGCTGACGGCATCAGTCAGCACGACTCTGCCCGAGTCCACGCGCGCCTTGAATACTCGGCCACCTCCAAAGTTGCGCTCGGGGTTTCGAAAGCGTGCCTCGAGCGCACCCTGAGCATCGAGACGCACGGAGAGATACAGCGAGAACTGTTCTTGAAGTGGGCGAACGAGGCCGCGCCACGCCGGAGGCCCAATCGCGTGCAGTCTCACTGGCGATGCATATGCGGGGGCACCGTTCGCTGACGGTGGTTGAATCCACAGCGCACTGGGCAGTGCACGTGGCTGCGCAGGCCCGGTCGGTGCGGCGTGGATCCGCAGCGTGCCCCTGTTCCCCGGCACAGCAAGTCGAACCGTGTCAGCCATCTGGACGGCCGAAACTTCATATCCAGCGAGGCGCATGGTCCACGTCGCGCCTGATCGCGAAAGGACCAGCTCACCATGGACGGCCGCGCCGGCCTGATACTCAAAGCCCCACAGTCCCTCGAGTTCAGACGCCGCTTGTCCGTGAGCGGGTGAGCAGATCGCTACCGCCAGCATCACCTGCGTGGTAACACTCCGTCGAATCATCCCGTCCCTCTCCCTCAAATTGAAGCGGTCATGGCTGCAACCGTGCGAGCGCGCATCCGTAGTCCACACTATCCCCTCAGGACGCAGACTGCTTGAACAGAAACAACCTGGGCCGTGGCCCAACTCTCTTGCCGACAGACACACCTCCCGTGCGCGAAAGCCGTGATGCGTTACCGCACCCAGTCTTGGCCTCTGGCGTGTTCTTTGGGCGGCCAACGGTCGAACGACGAGTGGGTGCAACCGTACTTTCACTTCGTCAGGCAGATCCCTATCGCATCATCGAACGGCACTCGCACGAAGATGCGCACTTCGTCTTCGTCCTCGATGGCCGGTACGTGTCGTCGGCGCGTGGGATGCCGCTGTCTCCCACTCGCCCGCTGCTGGTATACAACCCGCCCGGCACCACGCATCGAGATCACTTTGCGGGCAACCGGGGCGTGCATTCGGGGGCGTTCTTCACGTTGTCGGTGGCGCCGACACACGGCAGCAACACGTGGGAGCGGACACTCGGGGAGGATCACGCGCGAGCACTGCTGCATCCGGCGGCCATCGGTCTGGCACACGCGCTCGTGCGCGAGTGTGAAACGTGGGATGATGTCTCGGGGCTTGCGGTAGAAGAGATCTCGCAGGCGCTCCAGGAACACGCGGAGGCCGTGCCCAACACCGTCGACCGAAGTCC
>JANOPS010000429.1:0-3950 GCA_031421995.1 Gemmatimonadaceae bacterium | reverse complement strand
CGCGCCCCGACCCACTCACCGATCCGCTGCCGAACTTCTGCGTGTCCCCGAGATTGGCGCCGCGAACGGTGAGCGTTGCGCGCGACCACGTGGCACGCGCCGTCGCGTCGAGCACGTAGAAGTCTGGCAGCGAGCGGTCCGGGCTGCTGGTGTTGTCCAAGAACGCGCGCGACTGATACCGCCCTTCGACCGTGAGTGACAGCGCGCGCAGTGGCGCGTACTCGATTCGATGCGCGGTCGTGAAGCGCGGCGTCAGCAACGGCTCGACATTGCGCCGCTCCACCGGCGTGCCGCGCGAGGAGTCCGTGAAGGCACGAATGCGGTTGGTGCTCCACGCGGCGTTGCCGGCGATAGCCAAGCGAGGAACAAGCTGCCACCGACCATCAAGCTCAACCCCGCGGCGGTAACTGGCGCCGACGTTGCGACGCAGGATCGACCCGGATGCAGTCGGCGCACCGATACGCGCGATATCGTTGCGGAAATCCATGCTATACAGATTTGCCTGCAGTGAGCGACCCGCCGCGGCCCATGTCACGCCGAGCTCGGCGTCGCGTACCGACTCAGGCTTCACGCGTGACAGGTCACCGATGCTGGCGACATTCGACGCATTAAGATCATCCTCGCCGGCAAAGAGATCGTTCCGCGCCGGCTCGCGGGTCGTGCCGCCATACGACGCATACCCACTCCACGCTCCCGCCAGTTGGACGGTGGCGCCGACCTTGGGATTGAAGAACAGCCAGTCGATGCTTCGCTCGGTGACACCCGCGCGCGCGTCGGGCGCGTAACGAAAGGAGGCCCAGCGTGTCTGCAGATCGGCAAACCACCGCACGCGGCCCCGTTCCACCGAGGCCTTCGCGAAGGCACTGGCATCTTGCTTGTGCCCGGTGTTGTCATAGAGTGACGTGGCGAGGTCGGGACGCAAGAAGGCGCGATGGGCCCGCTGATAGGTATTGGCGTTCACGCCCGCGTTGACCTGCAGCGCGCCGCGCTCCACGTTCACCGCGCTGGTCACGCCATACCAGCTGTGCGCGAGTCCGAAACGGTAGCGGTCGGCGCCTTCGAAGTAGTCGTAGTTCCCACTGGCCGAGTTGCGATAGACCGTCGTGTTCACGGTGGCGATGTCCGATGCGACGTGCGAGACCGACAGCGCGAACATCTGTTGTCCAAAGCGATCCAATTCATCCGGCGCCAGCGGATTGAAGCGGCGATTGGCGCGCAGCTCGGCCGCCGTTGCACCCGTGTACGACAGCGTATCCGCCAGCAGCCCCACCAACGCCGTGGCCTTCACGATGGTGCGATCGCCAAACCACCCCGCGCCAACAAACGCCGATCGCCCCGACACGCCGCTGTGATCCCGATAGCCATTGGTGCGCAGGGCGCTCGCCCGCCCGTACACGGCCAAGCGGCTGTCGGTCAGCCCCGACCGGAACGAGGTGCTGACACGCTGCGCTCCGAAGGAGCCGAGTTGCAGGCTCACATCACCGCCCGCCTCTCGCAGGGCCACGGGCGTCGTTTCAAAATTGACCGACCCCGCGAACGACGCTGTGCCGGCGGTGCTCGTTCCGACGCCGCGCTGCACCTGCACCGACTGCACGTTCGACATCAGGTCGGCGAAGTTGGCGAAGTAGAGCACCTGATCTTCCATATCATTCAGCGGGATACCATCCAACGTGATGTTGATGCGCGTTTGGTCTACCCCGCGCAACCGCATGTAGCTGTACCCCCAGTTGGTCCCTGTCTCGGTGTGCGCAGTCAGGGAGGGCGACGCACCCTGCAACAACATCGGCACATCCTGGCCGAAGTGTCGTTGCGTGATCGTTTCGCGCCCGATGGTTTTCTGCGAAATGGGCGTGCTGCTACCCGAGCGAATAGCCGATACCAGCACGCGCTCAATGCGCCGACCGGAATCGGCGCGCACAAGGCTGTCGGATTTTTGGGGCGGCGAGGCTTGGGCGACCGCCACGTGGGGCGCGGCGGCGAAGAGGCCACTTGTGGCCAACAGAATCAGGAGGTGGGCACGATGGGCAAGACGTGCATGGGCGCGCCTGCGGCGCACGATGGTACTCTGGGTCATCGAATGGACTCCCTACGCCGGTACGAACCGGATCAGGTTCTGCGGGACTCTCTCAGCCTGCGCGCGTATGTGCGGCAGGCACCCCGGTCTTGTGCGCGCAATATACCCGCGGTGCAAGCACGCACGCTAGTTTCCCGTGATGAACGACATCTGTGCGTGGCTGACCACTCACGGCAGCTCCTGTCTGGAACTGTTTGGATTTGTCACCGGCGTATTGAATGTGTGGCTGGTAACGCGTCAGCACATTTTGGCGTGGCCGGTTGGCATCCTCAACGCGGCGGCCTATCTGGTGTTCTTCGCACAGCGTGGGCTCTATTCCGATACGGGACTCCAGGCGGGCTACGCCGTCCTCTCCGCCTACGGATGGTGGCACTGGACCCGACATGACGTGCACAACGAATCCAAGATGCCACTGGCGATCGGCCACGTGTCTGCGCGGGTGACACAACGACTCGCGCTGCTGGGCGTCGCTATGTGGTTGGTGCTGGCAACCATCACGTCGCGTATTCCCGGCACCGCGTTACCGTGGCTTGACTCCGCGTTGGTCGCGTCCAGCCTTGTTGCGCAGTGGATGATGACGCGCAAACTGCTTGAGCACTGGATTGTCTGGATCGCGGTCGACGTCGTCTATGTCGGCGTGTTTGTCTCGCGCGGCTATATGCTGACCGCCGCACTCTATCTTGTATTTCTGTTCCTCGCCGTGTTCGGACTCGTGCAATGGACACGCGCCTCCCGTCGCCACAACGCCGCCGCATGATTCACGTCGTCTTGACGGGCTCCGAGTCCGTCGGAAAAACCACACTCGCCGGCCAACTCGGCGCGCACTTTGGCACGTTCGTCGTTCCGGAGTTCGTACGCGAGTACGCCGCAGCCAAGGGCGCGCCGCTCGACTTTCGCGATCATGGTCCGATCGCCAACGGGCAGATGGCGCTCGAAGACCGCTTCACCGCGCAGGCCACGGCGCGCGGCGACGCCCTGCTGATTCACGATACGGACCTGCTCAGCACGGTCGTGTACTGCCATCATTACTTCGGACGGTGTCCGGCGTTCATTGAAGAGGCAGCGGTCGACCGACGTCCGTCGCGGTACTTGCTCCTCGATATCGACGTGCCGTGGATTTCCGACGGCGTGCGAGATCGTGGTGGCCAGCGTGGCGTCCTGCAGCAACTGTTCGTCGATACGCTCGAGCGACTGGAGGCACCATACACTGTCGTTTCCGGGGCCTGGAGCGCACGTTTCCAGCAGGCATCCGAGAGCATTTCGCACCTTGTCGGCCGCTAAGCGCCCGGCCGCTAAGCAACACGTCCTCCTTCCTCCAACCCACCCTAGTCATGGCACAGTCTTTCGAAAACCATACGCAGTGGACACCGGCATTTCACTTTATCGCCTCGCCCCTCGCCGGCGTGTTCCTGATATGGTCGATCAAGCGCGTGATCAGCAATCCCGGCGCGGACACGGCATACATGTTGATCGGGGCACTCGCGCTGTTCACAGGGATCTTCGCGGCACGACTCGCCGCGCTGCGCGTGCAAGACCGTCTGATTCGTCTGGAGGAACGGCTGCGACTGGCCCGCGTTCTCCCCGCCGAGCTGCACGGGCGAATCGAAGAGTTGCGCCCCAGGCATCTGGTCGCGCTGCGCTTTGCTGGTGATGGGGAAGTGACGGAACTTGTGCGCACGGTGCTGAGCACACCCGACATGCCACCGAAGGACATCAAGCAACAAATTCGTGCGTGGCGGGAAGACTACTTTCGCGCGTAAGGCGTACCAGCCCGCTTACGCGTTGCTACCGTCCACTCCGTTTTTCCCTGCTGTATTCGATCGCCACGTTGATCCCGCCGTTTGACGTCCGCAGCAGGGTGTCAAACGACAGACGC
>JANOPS010000428.1:0-1709 GCA_031421995.1 Gemmatimonadaceae bacterium | reverse complement strand
CGCGCGCAGCGTCGAAGTCGGCGACGTGGTACAGCCCGGCAAGGAGTTGATGGTGTTGGCACCCACCGGTGATGCGGACATTGTGATCCGTGTCGACGAACGCAACCTCGGCCTCGTCGCGATAGGCCAGTCCGCCCTTGTCTCCGCAGACGCCTATCCGAACGACACGTTCCCGGCGAAGGTCGTCTTCATCAATCCGGCGATTGATCCGCTGCGCGCATCGGTCGAGGTCAAGCTGCGCGTGCTCACCTCGCCGGCCTACCTGCGCCAGGACATGACGATATCCGTAGACATTGTGGCCGCAATGCGCCCACAGGCGCTGATCGCCGCAGCGGGCGACGTCCATGATCTTGACACCGTGCGTCCGTGGGTCTTGGTCGCTGCGGACAAACACGCGCGCCGAAAAGATGTCACGGTCGGTCTGGTGGCCGCGGGCCGCGTCGAGATCCTCTCCGGGCTGTCCGAGGGAGACCAACTGGTGCCGACCGCCGCGAAGACCGTGAGTGACGGACGCCGGATTCGCATACGTACAGCCTCGAGCACAGCCAAGTGAACCGGTGGGCGCCGTTCGAGTGGATTGCCGCCATTCGGTTCCTGCGCGAAGGACGCGCGCAGACGCTCTTCATCATGAGTGGCATCGCCATCGGCGTCGCGGTTATCGTTTTCATGTCCGCCATGCTGACGTCGCTGCAAGGCAGTTTCGTGACGCGGACCCTCAGCTCACAGGCGCACATCCAGATCTTGCCGCCGGACGAAATCGCCCGTCCACTGCGCGCAGGAAGCCTGCACGTGGTGCAAGCGCCGGTTGTGCAACGACCAACACAACGACTGCGCTCGATCGATCAGTGGCAGACGGTGGTCCGGCAGGCGCGAGAACGCCTTGACGTGACCACTGTGTCGCCAACGGTCAGCGCGTCGGCCCTTGCGGTACGCGGTGACGCGAGTCGCTCCATTTCGTTGACCGGCATCGAGCCTGACGCCTACTATCGCATCGTCAAATTGCCCGACTACCTCATCGCCGGCAATGCACAACTCACCAGCGAGACTATCCTGGTGGGGAGCGTGTTGGCGCAGGATCTCGGTTTGCTCGTTGGCGATCGCGTGACGATCGTGCCCGCCGGCGGCCCCACGCGTGCCTTGATCGTCAGCGGCATCTTCGATCTGGGCAACAAAGCGGCCAATCAACGGTCCACCTTTGTGGCGCTGCGCACCGCACAGACATTGGCCAATCTTGTTGGCGGCGTCACCTCGATCGACATCAACGTACGCGACCTGTACGCCGCCGAGGAGGTGGCGGCCGCCATGTCGGCAAGCACCGGACTGAACGCCGACAGTTGGATCACCGCGAACACGCAACTGTTCAGCACGTTGAGTGCACAAGCCATGTCCTTCACCACGATTCGCGCGTTTGTCGCCCTGTCAGTGGCGTTCGGCATTGCCAGCGTGCTCAGCGTCTCCGTCATCCAACGGTCGAAAGAGATCGGTATCTTGCGCGCGATGGGGACTTCGCAACAACAAGTGCTTCGAGTATTTCTTGTGCAAGGAGGGCTGCTCGGCTGCGTCGGTGCGATCGTGGGGACGACCGTCGGCAGCGGCGCGCTGCGTGTGTTTCACGCACTGGTGCGTTTGAGCGACGGCGGCGAGCTCTTCCCGTTTGCTATGCCACTGTCGCTCCAGATCGCGGCAGTGCTGTTGGCGACGGTCACCGG
>JANOPS010000427.1:0-3085 GCA_031421995.1 Gemmatimonadaceae bacterium | reverse complement strand
CGGCTTCGCGGCAATGTCGTGCATGACGTGCACACGGTGGTGTTGATGCGCGAGCATGGGATCACGGAGATTCGCACCGCCGATGCGGACTTCCATCAGTTTCGATTCCTCACGGTCGTCAATCCGCTCGACGGCGAGCCGGCCTGATGTGCAGCCCATATGCGATATGATTCACCGATGACCGCGCTTGACCCCTCCTGAGTGACCGACCTCCGCACCCAACTCCAAACGACTTTGGGCGACGGCTACACCCTCGAGCGCGAGCTCGGCGGCGGTGGTATGTCACGCGTGTTCGTGGCGCAGGAGCATGCGCTGGGGCGCGATGTGGTGGTGAAGGTGCTCTCCCCCGAGCGCGCCGCTTCACTCAGCGCCGAGCGTTTCACGCGCGAGATCAAGCTCGCCGCCGCGCTGCAGGATCCGCACATCGTGCCGGTGCTCGTAGCGGGCACCACGAGTGAAGGGCTGCCGTATTACACCATGCCGTTCGTGCGCGGCGACTCGCTGCGCGCACGACTCGTGACGGGCGCCGTGCCGGTGCCCGAGGCGCTCGGCATTCTGCGCAACATCGCGCAAGCGCTCGCCTACGCGCATGAGCGCGGCATCGTGCATCGCGACATCAAGCCGGAGAACGTGCTGCTCTCGCGCGGCACGGCGGTGGTCACCGACTTCGGCATTGCGAAGGCGCTCTCGGCCTCGACCACGAAAGCCGAAGGCAACACGTTGACGTCGGTGGGCACGTCCATCGGCACGCCGGCCTACATGGCGCCGGAACAGGCGCTGGGCGATGTGAATACGGACGCGCGCGCCGACCTGTATGCGTGGGGCGTGGTGGCGTACGAGTTGCTCGCGGGGACGCATCCGTTTGCCGCGCGCAGTACGCCGCAGGCGATGGTGGCGGCGCATATCAGCGAAGCGCCGCAGCTGCTCGATGCCGCCCGCCTGGGTGTACCGCGGGACGTCGCCGCACTGGTCATGCAGTGTCTTGGCAAAGACCCGTCGCAGCGCCCGCCGAGTGCCGATGTGCTGCTCACTCGACTGGCGAACGTGCAGACGCCGAGCACCGAATCCCCGGCCACGCGTTCGAACCGGGTCGTGCTGGCGGCGGCGAGTCTCGCCATGCTGATCGGCGCCGCGGCACTTTTTGCGTGGGGCTCCCGCACACGGGACGCGGGATCAGCAGACACTGACCGCACGGCGTCGAGAGCGGTCTCGAAGACTATCGAAACCCTCGCCGTGCTGCCGTTCGTGAACGTGAGTGGCGATGCGAAGGACGAGTACTTCGCCGATGGCATCACCGACGAACTCGCCAACGCCCTCGGCAAGCTGCCCGGCCTGCGGCTGGCCGGTCGCAGTTCGTCGTTTGCCTTCAAAGGCAAGAATGTCGGCGCCAAAGAGATCGGCCAGCAGCTTGAGGTGGCCGCGCTGATTGAAGGTACGGTACGCCGCGCCGGTGGCCGCGTGCGGATCACGGTGCAGCTCACCAGCAGCGCCGATGGCAAGGCGCTCTGGCGGAACAGCTACGAGAACGACAAGGGCGACGTGTTTCAGGTGCAGGACGAAGTGACTGCGGCGATCGTGAGCGCCGTGTCGCCCACACTCCGCGGGAGCACGATTGCCGCCGGCGCCGTGGCGAGTCGCGGTACGCGCGACACGCTCGCGTACGATCTGTACCTGCAGGGCAACTACCTGTTCGCGCGACGTGATCCGGTCTCACTGCAGCGCGCCATTGCGGCCTACCGCGCCTCCATCGATCGGGATCCAAAGTTCGCCCGTGCCTACGCCGGATTGGGCGGGGTGTACGCCGTATTGCCCGACTACGTGGACACGATCAATGTGAGCGCGACAATGGCGGAGGCGGATGGGCAGGCACGTCGCGCGCTGCAACTCGATTCCACCGTCGCCGATGCCTACATCGTCCTGGGCTCCGTCAGGACCCGAGAAGGACCGAACCTCACGATCGCCGAGGCGAACTACAATCGGGCGCTACGTCTGGAGCCGAACAGTCCGCTGGCGCATTTCCGGTTGTCGGTCGCGCTGGCCATGCGTGGGGATCTCGATTCCGCTTGGGCCGAACTTGGACGGGCCCGCGCGCTCGATCCGATCTCCGCGCCCATCGCGAATCACGAGGCGCGCTTGCTCCAGTACCGCGGCGATCTTCCGGCGGCGCGTCGATCAAGCGAGCTACTGCTGCAGCGCGAAGAGCTGAGCGGCTGGCCACGGGTATTGTTATCCACCACGTTGACCTTCGGCGGCAGTCCGGATAGCGCGCTCGCCACGCTACGACCAATTCTTGACCTGCTTCCCGAAGCCCGAGGCAGCGAGCTCTTTGCCTTGGCAGCTGCCGGACGATGGCGCGAGGCCGAGCAACGACGCGATCAGATGATGCGCGTTCGTGGCCGGAGCGGATGGCGGGATGACCTCTTGATGGCGGCCATGGCCTTCGGCGAGTACGACACGGCGATGGATATTCTGGAGGCCGCATGGGGTCGCGACTTGTTTCACCGCTTCTACTTCGTCACCCCCACCTGCGACCCGCTCACCATCCCGCTGCGCAACAATCCACGTTTTCTCGCGCTGCTCGAACGGAGCGGCATGAAGCGCTGCAGCAACACAACGCTGATGAAATGGCCCATCGCACCGCGGCGGTGACCACATGACGGATCTCCGCACCCAACTGCAATCCACGCTCGGCGACGGTTATACCCTCGAGCGCGAGCTTGGTGGTGGTGGCATGTCGCGTGTGTTTGTGGCGCACGAAAACGCGCTGGGTCGCACGGTTGTCGTGAAAGTGATTGCGCCGGAACTGGCCGAGGGCGTGAGCGCCGAACGCTTTGCTCGCGAAGTGAAATTGGCCGCGCGGTTGCAGCAGGCGAATATCGTGCCCGTGCTGAGCACTGGCAGCTCGGGCTCGCTGCCGTATTACACCATGCCGTTCGTGACCGGCGAATCGCTGCGCGCGCGACTGGCCAGCGGCACGCGGCTCACGGTGCCGCAGGCGGTGAGTGTTCTCCGCGACGTGGCCCGCGCGCTGGCCTACGCGCACGGCCAAGGCGTGGTGCACCGTGATATCAAGCCGGAAAACATT
>JANOPS010000426.1:0-4208 GCA_031421995.1 Gemmatimonadaceae bacterium | reverse complement strand
GTGCCAACCGCGATATCATCATCCTTGATGATCAGGTCGCGGATGGAAATCGCCGGCATGTTGCCGCGCAACGAGTGCCAGTGATCACCGTCGTCGAGCGAGAACCAGACCTGGTGCTCGCTGCCCGCAAACAAGAGTCCTTTGCGAACCGGGTCTTCGCGCACGACGTTGATCGGGGCATTGGTATCAATGCCATTCACGATCTCCGTCCAGCTCTTGCCCCCATCGCGCGTGCGGTAGATGTGCGGACGCAGGTCATCGAGGCGCAGCGTGTTCACCGCCGCGTAGGCTCCGTTCACGTTCGTGTGTGACGCGTCCATGATGGACACTTTCCACCATGGGCCAATCTGCGGCGGCGTCACGCTGGCCCACGTCGCACCGCCGTTGCGGGTGACGTGAATGAGCCCGTCGTCGGTGCCGGCCCAGAGGGTGTTCTCGCTCACGTAACTTGGCGCGATCGTGTACACCACGCCGCGGCGGCTTGATTGCGCGTTGGGCGCACCACTGTACTTCCCAACACTCGCGGGCACGGTCCACGCCTCACGCGAAAGGTCGTTGCTCAAGCGCTGCCACGTGTTCCCGCCGTTCACCGTGCTCCACACCACGTTGGTGCCGTAGTAGAGTTTGCGCGGGTTGATGGGAGAAAACAGAATGGGCATCGTGCGGATGCCGCGGAAATAGTCGGGGCCTCCGGCCGCACCACCGCGTCCACGCCCCGCGTTCGGACTCACGTTTTGCGTTTGGCCAGTGCGGCGATCGAATCGCGAGACCGTGCCGCCGTAAACAATGTCTGGATTGAGGGGGTCAGGTGCGACGTAGCTGTACTCGCTGGCCCCCACCGGACGCCAATCGCGATACGTGATGCTGCCGTCGTCTCCACGGCTGGATACGCAGGCTGAGCCCGATTCCTGTTGCCCACCACACACGCGATAGGGCCACGCGTTGTCGGCCGTGACGTGATAGAACTGCGCGGTGCCCTGATTGTACCACGAGCTCCACGTCTCGCCGCCATTCACGGTGATCACCGCGCCTTGATCGGCAACCAACAGCATCGTGGTGGGAATCAGCGGATTGATCCACAGCCGTTGATAGTCGTCGCCGCCCGGTGCACCGCGCAACGATTTCCACGTGACGCCGCCGTCGGTGCTCTTCCACGCCACGACGTTCATCGAATACACGGTGTTCTTGTCCGTCGGGTCGACGGTGATCGCCGCAAAATCATCACCGCGTCCGAAAACGCGATTGTCGCTCGTGACGCGCGTCCATGACGCGCCGGCATCATCGCTGCGATAGAGGCCGCTTTTGGCGCCAGCGGTCGCGGTGACATAGATGCGCGACGGGTTGCTGGGACTGATGCCGATGCCGATGCGACCAAGCCCGTCGGCGGTGGTGGGCAATCCGCCGGCAAGCTGCGTCCACGTGGCGCCCCCGTCAGTGCTCTTGAAGAGACCTGAGTTGGCGCCACTCCATGCGGCGTTTTCCCACGGGCCTTGTCTCGCTTCCCACAGCACGGCGTACACCGTGTTCGGATCCGTCGGCGAGAGCACCACGTCGGCGCCGCCAGTATTTTCGTCTTTGAATAGCACGCGCTCGAACGAACGGCCCCCGTTGAGCGAGCGATAGATGCCGCGCTCGGCGTTTGGACCGTACGGATGTCCCAGCACGGCCACGAACAACCGCTCCGGATTGGTGGGATCGATCGCGATGCGTGGAATTTGCTGTCCGTCGCGAAGACCCAAATGCGTCCACGTTTTCCCAGCGTCGTTCGAGCGATACATCCCGTTGCCGGTCGAGAGGTCGGGACGTTGCAGTCCTTCACCACTGCCGACGTAGAGAACATTCGGATCGGATGGCGCGACTTCGACCGCGCCGATGGAGCCCGTGGACTGCGCGTCGAAGATGGGCTTCCAGGTCCGTCCGGCATCGTTGGTTTTCCAGACACCACCATTGGTGGCCGCCATGTAGAAGACATTCGGTTGGCTGGGCACGCCAACGGCGCTCTTGGTGCGACCGGCGCGGAAGGGGCCGATGTGTCGCCAGCGCGGCCCTTGGACGGCGCCGGTGGGGAAGGTGGACTGGGCGCCGACGGCGCAGGGAAGACCGAGGCTGGGCAGCACCGCGGCGCACAGCAGCGCGCGGCGGAACAAGCGGCGAGTACGAAGCACGATCAACTCGGGAGGAGGTATCGCAGCACGGGCGGGCGAGGATCGCCCTGAATGTACGGCGCCGCCGAGAACGCCGCCGAGAGGTCCGCGTAGAGCCTCTCTGTCATCATGCGCTAAGCGCCGCGTGCTATTCGTCCGTCGGTCGCAGCCCACCCAACGCGATCCACGTCCCCGACTGCTCGGCCAGCGCGCGCTCGAAGATGAATCGCGCCGCGGCCACGTCTTCCACCGCGAGGCCCAGCGATTTGAACAGCGTGCGATCGTTGTTGCTCAGGCGGCCGCGCGATGGGTCGAGCACAAGGTCTCCGAGCTCGCCAAGGATATGCGAATCATCGATCGCCCCTTCCTGCCGCGGGATCAAGAAATCACCCGCTTCATTCAGCGCCGACTCGCGACGATCCACGAAGAGACGGCTCTGCACCACCGCCTGCGTATCCAGCTCGCGCGCCGTGGAGACCGACGCACCAACGGCATTGATATGCACGCCTGGGGCCAGCCATGCTCCCTGCACCACGGGCTCGCGGGACGCCGTGACGGTGCAGACAAGCTGTGCGTCGCGAACGGCCTGCTCGGCGGACTCGCAGATCTGTACGGTGAGACCGAAGCGCGCGTGTGCCCACCGGGCGAATGATGCGCAGCGTGCGGCCCCGCGACTCCAGATGCGCACCTCGGTGATCGGTCGCACAGCCATCATGGCGTCCAGATGCGTCATGGCTTGCACGCCGGCGCCAAGGATTGCCAAGCGCGTCGCGTCCGTGTTCGACAACAGGCGCGTGGCGAGACCAGAGACGGCAGCTGTACGAATGGCGGTGACCGAACTCGCATCGATAATCGCCAAGAGTCGCCCGTGCACGTCATCGAAATACAGCACAACGCCGATGTGCGATTCGTACGGCGTCACGTCGTTTCCGGGGAACACCGTAATGACCTTGGCACCGATCGCAGCCGGTCCGTCCCGTCCACCGAGCACAGCGGGCATGACCGCGAACGCGCTTCGGCCCCCACCCACGCGCAGCACCTGACGGAGCGGCAGCATCGCGTCGCCGCGTGTGGTTGCGGCGAGCGCGTCCGCCATCACGTCGATGCAGGACGCCATCGGCAGGAGGCGTTCCACGTCGGCGTGGGAAACGATGAGGGTGTGATTGTCGGTCATGGTCGACACGAAGAGGTGAGCAATGAACGGCAGCCGTTACGACACGGTCGGCGACTCGGCGCCTTCCCAGATCCGAAAGCCACCGAGGAACGCATTGGCGTTGTCTCCCCGTCGCGCATGGTCGGGTAGCGTCTTGAGCACTTTGGAGTTGCCCCCGCCAAGCACGACGGTATCACACACCATCGCATTGCGGAGCGCATCGGTAATCACGTGGACGCGACGCTCCCACACCTTCTTGCCGGCCCGTTCCATGCCCGCCGCACCCAAGTAGTACTCGTAGGTCGCTTTGCGAAACGGCAGATGGCCCAATTCGAGGGGCAACACGATGCCGTCATGGACCACCGCCGACCCCAGTCCCGTGCCGAGTCCAAGAAACAGCATCCGTCCGCCGTCGTAGCTGCCGAGTGCCTGCATCGCGGCGTCGTTGATGATGCGCACGGGCTTGCCAAACGCCGCCGCGAAATCAAACCCGACCCACCCCGTTCCCAAATTTACCGGATCATGCAGCAGCTGTTGGCCCACGACGGGCGTGGGTACGCCGATGGTGATCACGTCATACTGCCAGTGAGTCGTGGCGGCCTTGGCCGCGTCGACCATTTGTTGTGGCGTGAGCGTTGGGCCAGAATCGGTGCGCACCGATTCCGTTTCCCCGCTCGCCAGCATCTTGAGATGCGAGCCACCGATATCGATCACCAGGATCTTCATTGCGGATTGGTCCAGCCGCCGACAGCCTGCGTCAGTCGGTCGGCCGCGGTTGGGCCCCAGCTTCCCGGTGCATACGACGCGGGGGTGACGGGACTGTTGAGAAGGGGTTCGACGATCCGCCACGCCGCTTCCACCGCGTCTTGCCGTGCAAACAAGGTCGCGTCGCCGTGCATGGCGTCACCGAG
>JANOPS010000425.1:0-21544 GCA_031421995.1 Gemmatimonadaceae bacterium | reverse complement strand
CGCAGCGGTTGCCGCCATCCCGCTGGGAAACAGCACGCACGGCCCGCCTTCCAGCGCTTCAAGCGCCGCTTCATAGGCATGCCACGACGGATTGTGGAATCGTCCATACGTGTACGGCGACGCCGCTGGATCACCGGCGGCGTGATATGGCGCCGCAAACACTGGACCGGGTAGATACGGCGCGCCTGGTGTCGCATCCGGCAAACCCGCGCGCACCACGCGTGTCGCGCCCTTCCACGAACGTGCTGAATCTGCCGACACGGCGCGCTAGCTCCGCGGTGGGTACAGCGCGTCGTCGAGCGCGGTCGCTTCATCGATCAGCATCACGGGGATGCCATCCTCCACGCTGTACACCAACCGACTCTCCCGACAGACCAGCACTTCAGGTGGTCCTTCGTAGTGTTCGAGCGGCCCCTTGCTCTTCGGGCAGACCAGAATCTTCAGCAGATCAGGTGAGATGCTCATGCGTCGTAACTCGGCTTAGGCGTTAAGGGGTCGGAACGGCACGGGGGACAGCGCACTCGAACTCAGACGCGGCCCTCCGATCAGTTCGATGCAATATGGGAGGGCGGCCCAAATCGCGCCGAGGCACTCCTCAATCGCGGCAGGCTTTCCCGGAAGATTGATGATAAGGGAGCCGCCGCGCGTGCCCGCGAGTTGCCGGGAAAGAATCGCCGTTGGCACCGTCTTAACCGATACCGCGCGCATCTGCTCACCAAAACCGGGAAGCAGGCGATCGCACACCGCGACCGTGGCTTCGGGGGTCACGTCGCGCGGCGCGGGCCCGGTGCCACCGGTGGTGACGATCAGCGCACAGCGCTCGATGTCGGCGAGCTCACACAACGTGGCTTCGATCTGGCCCTGCTCATCGGCGATCACCCGTACCACCGGCTCCCACGGCGTCGCCAGCCATCGCGACAGCACGTCGACGATGGCTGGACCAGAGCGGTCTTCGTAGATGCCAGCGCTGGCCCGATCGGAGATCGTGACCACCCCGACGCGAAAGGAGACGGAGCGAGAGGGGGCCGAACTCGAATGTGCGTGTGTCGACATACTGAAAGGTACTGCCGCGCCACGTCTGTCCGCCCACCCGACGCGAGCGGGCGCGACATGGTGATCCACGGAGCCCAGGCTACACGTATGTCGACGCGCGGCCCCCGTAACTGTACGAGGGTTAGGTCAGTAGTACAGCGAATGGTGTGCCCTGAGCGCGTTTCGGATATTCCATCTCATGTCTGCTCAGGATCAGGTACTTCCGTTTCGCCACGCCGCCCGTGCGGACCGCACCGCACGCGCGGGGCGCGGCGGGACTGGCATCGTTATGCTCAATATGGGCGGACCTGCCACGCTGGACGAGGTCGAGCCGTTCCTGCTGCGGCTCTTCGACGATCGCGAGCTGCTGCGATTGCCGTGGCAGGATGTACTGGGTCGCTTCATCGCCAAGCGACGTGCGCCAAAGGTGCGCGCCCTTTACGCCGGTATCGGAGGCGGCTCCCCCATTCGCGAGTGGACCGAAGCACAAGGCGCGGGGATCTGCGCGCGCCTTGACACGCTCAGCCCCGAAACGGCACCGCATCGATTTTATGTCGCGTTTCGGTACGTCACTCCTTTTGCGGACGATGCCGTGCAGGCGATGCGGGGCGACGGCATCACGCGCGCCATTGCGTTCACGCAATATCCGCAATGGTCATGCACCACATCCGGATCGAGCTACAACGAGCTGTGGCGTGCACTCGCGCGCCAGGGACTGGAAAACGCGTTCGAGTGGAGTTTGCTCGACCGTTGGGGCACACACCCCGGATTCATCGACGCGGTGCGCGGGGCGGTACGTGAGGGCCTCAAGCGGTATGCGGCGAACGAACGCGACGATACCCTGATCCTGTTCAGCGCGCATTCACTGCCCTTGTCAGTCATCGATCGCGGCGACGCCTATCCCGCAGAAGTCGCGGCGACGGTAGATCGCGTCATGGACTCCAGCGGCCTGCGCAACCCGCATCTGCTGTCGTACCAGTCCGAAGTTGGTCCCGTACGATGGCTCGGCGCGAGTACCGAGATGGTGATTCGCCAGCTGGCAGCGCGCGGTCAGCGCAATGTGCTGGTCGTGCCAATCGCGTTTACCAGCGACCATATCGAAACGCTGTCCGAAATCGACATCGAATACGGGCATCTCGCTGCCTCACTGGGAATGACGGGCTTCAAGCGCGCCCCGTCGATGAACACGCGTCCCGCGTTCCTGGATGCAATGGCCGATCTCGTGCACACACATCTCGCGGACGAAACGCCTCACTCCTCGCAGTATCGCGCGCGTTGCCCGGGATGCACGAACGCCGCGTGTCGCTCACTGCCATCGCGGCTGGTGCGCGTCGGCGCAGCAACGCTGGACACCGCGAGTGTCGGTTGAGTCACTGACCGCGATGGCATCGCCGCGGCCGCTGTCAGAACCCCACGTATCTTCGCAGCTGCCAGCGCTGGCCCGATCGGAGATCGTGACCACCCCGACGCGAATGGAGACGGAGGGAGAGGAGGCCGAACTCGAATGTGCGTGTGTCGACCTACTGAAAGGTACTTCCGCGTCACGTCTGTCTGCCCACCCGACGCGCGAGGGCGCGACATGGCGATCCACGGAGCCCAGGCTACACGTGTTTGCCCTTCCACCCGCCACGCTTGAACATCACCGCGCTCACAAGCGCCAGCGCCCCGTACGCCACCGGCACCGCGATAAAGACCCCGCGTTCGTGCAATGTCGTGCGCGTCGCCAAAGCCCAGGCCAACGGGATTTGTATCATCCAGAAACATAGGAAATTGATGGCCGTTGGCGTGCGCGTGTCACCTGCGCCGTTGAACGACTGCTCAAGCACCATGCCAAGTCCGAACAGCGGGAAGCCTAGACCGATGACACGCAGTCCGTACACGCCCACACGCGCCACCGCACTATCTCGCGTGAACAACCCGACCAGCTGCGGCGCGAATGCCAGAAACACGACGCCCGTCAGTCCCAGACACAGCATGTTGAAGCGCGCCGCTGTCCATACCGATTGTTCGGCGCGTTGCGGAAGCTTCGCGCCAAGTGCCTGGCCCACCATCGTGGCGGCCGCGGCACCAATACCAAACGCGGGCATGAGTGCAAAAATGACAATCCGGATGGCGATCGTGTATCCGGCCATCGCGGTACTGCCAAATCCCGAGATCACGCGTATCAGTCCGATCCAACTCATCGAACCGAGCGCCACTTGAAAGGTGCCCCACCCGGACAGGGCGGCGATGCTCCACATGGTCTCCGGCTGCACGCGAAGGTGCCGGCGCGAGACCGACAAATGCCCGCTCCCCTTGGCAAGCAGCGACAGCGCGAAGAGACACCCGACTCCGCGGCCGATGGTGGTCGCCACGGCGGCTCCGGTGACACCGAGCTCTGGAAAGGGCCCAATGCCGAAGATCAACATGGGATCCAGCACGATGTTGATGCCGTTGCCGAGTATCAGGACGCGCATCGCCACGGCGGCGTCGCCAGCACCGCGGAACACGGCGTTGACAAGAAAAAGGAGAAACGCCGTCGCGCTTCCGCCAAGCATAACGCGAGCGTACGTCGTGCCGATTGACAGCACGTCTGCACTGGCGCCCATCAGCGTCAGCAGCTGCGGCGCAAAGACTGCACCGCACAGACACAGGACCACCGAGAGCAGCGCACCAAGCAGCAGGACTTGCACCGCGGCGGTTGCTGCGCCGTCGGTGTCCTTTTCGCCAATGCGGCGAGCGACGGTGGCCGTAGCACCAATGCTCAAGCCAAAGGCGACCGTGTAGATCACGATCATGATCGACTCGGTCAGGCCCACCGTTGCCACCGCGGCCGCACCCAGGCGACCCACAAAGAACACATCAACGACGGCGAATACGCTTTCCATCGCCATCTCGATCACCATGGGGACCGCCAAGAGGAAGATGGCGCGACCTATGGCCCCACTGGTGTAGTCATACTGTGTACCGCGAAGCGCGGCGCGCAGATCCTGCCAAAACGTTCCTGCGGGAATTGGGGGGAGTGACGTCAACTGGCGCTCGCGTTTACTTGGAAAGCATCCCCACGCACGACGCAGGCACCGGCCCTTCAGTGGCGCCATAGCGTGACATCACAAGCGTCGGTGGCTTGCCGTCGCGTGCCGGCGTCATGACAAACAGATGACTGTAGGTCGCGTCACAGATATCTGGTAAGCCGGGGCCACCCAGCGCCTTGATCACCGCCGGAATCGTATTGCTGTGTCCAACAATGAGCACGACACCGCTTGCTTGTTGCACGGCCTTCGCGACGGCCGCAATGTGCGCGGCGGCGCCACCATCCAGCGACACCACAGTCGGTGCAATGCCAGACGCCTTGGCTACGTCCGCCGCGGTCAGCGCGGTGCGCTGACGGCTCGACACAATGATCGCCGACGGCATCGACGCGCGAAGCGCCAGCGCGAGATCCGTCGCGCGCGCGGTACCGAGCTCACTCAGTGGTGGATCATCGCCCGCAACGGCCGCCTTCTCAGCGTGTCGTACAAGGATCACGGACGAAGGCTGCGCAGTCAGCACGCGCGCGCTTCCCAGGAGCACCACACCAAGCAGCGGCACCAGTCGGAACCACAACCAATAGACGTTGTGACAAAGACGCTTCGACAACATCAGTGACATCGGGATGTTCCGGTGACAGGGAGATGCGACAACCACCGCTGGCCCTCGCGATACGGCACGTAGTGTGCGGTGCAAAATGATACGCACGCAGGGCGCGTCGGGTTAGCCCGTGGTCGATGGATCACTCAACGCGCGCCGCAGATACGCACGGGCAACGGTCCAATCGCGCTTCACCGTCGCGGGCGACACGTTCAGGGCCTCCGCCGTTTCTTCCACCGTCAGTCCGGCAAAGTAGCGGAGCTCAACGACCTCAACCTGACGCGCGTCGAGCAGCGCAAGTCGCTCCAGCGCGTCATTCAAATCCAGGATGTCGACATCGGGTGTTGCGACCTGACCGATATTCGCTGTCAGCGGCACGCGTTCGCCGCCATCACGCTTGAGTTGTCGCCTCGCCCGCGCATGATCCACCAGCAATTGGCGCATCGCGCGGGACGCCACACAGAAGAAATGCCGACGGTTCTGCCATGCGGACTGTTCGTGTCCCACCAGCTTGGCGAAGGCTTCGTGAACGAGCTCTGTCGGCTGCCACGTGTGCCCCTCGGCTTCCCGTCGCATCGCGGCGACTGCAATGATGTGGAGTTCGTCGTAGACCAGCGTCGCCAGACGATTGGCCACCTCGGGCCCGCCAGCGCCCAGCTCGCCGAGCAACTGCGTGATCTCATTGCCCGGAGGCACATTGCCGTGCGCGGGCGCACCCGCTT
This sequence comes from Gemmatimonadaceae bacterium, assembly GCA_031421995.1. Lineage (GTDB taxonomy): Bacteria > Gemmatimonadota > Gemmatimonadetes > Gemmatimonadales > Gemmatimonadaceae > Gemmatimonas. Next base: position 16,181 of record JANOPS010000425.1, on the reverse strand, counting down.
CACCGCGGCTCATGGGCAGGCGATAGTCCGCAGCGCAGCCGACATCGCTGGCGCCGCTGGCCCAACAGTTCCTGACGCGACAGTCGGTGGCCTGATCACCGAGAGGAGTCTGCCGAGGTGATGGCGTCTAGGCAAGCCGACGGCTTCGAGTCGTCAAGATTAAACCGCCGCTGTCATCCCCACCGGCGTTCCGCGGCTCACCACGGCGCGCAATGTGAAATACAGCAACAACCCCACAGGCCCGAACATGAACGTCAACACGAGACACGGCACCACCAACAGATATCGCACGCCGCGCTGCTGTGCGTCCATCACTTCCCAGCACCCCACAAAGATGTCGAAGGCCAGGTAGTGCACCCATCCGGCAAGCACCGCACGATCCTGACTGAACAGCGCCTTCACTTGCACCAGTGAGCCAAACCCGCCATCGGGGTTTGCTGGCGCCGTCGCCAAAGCCCAGATGTACAACACCGCCATGAGCACCGGAACGACGAAGCGCAGCAGCGGGGCCATCCGTCTGGGTTGTACAATCAGCACAATCCACGACACCAGCGCGGCAGTATTCGCGAACTGAAACAGCTGCGCATCGGACATAGTTACCTCAGCGAGAGAGACATCAGCGGCCGACCGGCCAACGCCTGCAGCAGGGCGCCGGTAAACACAAGGCTACAGCACAGCATCGCCGCGGCAATAGCCATGCGCTCGACACCGTCCCGTTGCTCGCCGCGCACACGGCGCAGGCCGAGCAAGAGCAGCGGGAGGAGTTGCCACGCGTGCATCCCCAGAAAATGCGGAATGCGCAGATCGCCATGATCACGACTCCATCCCACGACGGGCAGTCCTGGTCCGCCGTCCGACGCACCGACCGTGTGCGTCCCGACAACAAACGGATGTTCACCGCGCTGCATCGCCGCCATTTGCGCCGGCCGTGGCTGCGTCATCAGCCACCCGGTGCCTGCACCCGCGATGTTCAGCACCAGCCCCAGTCGCAGCGCGAGTGCCATCGCGCGATCGGAGGCGGGCGAACGCCAGTGCTGCCACAAGATCACCGCGGACATCACCCAGACCATCGCGATCCCAATCCCCATCGTGCTGAAGATGGCAGCATCGAGAGGTGTGTCGATATTGAAATGACTGGTCGTTCCGCGCGCCGCTTGAAAGAAGATGAGGACGGTCTCGCCAACGAGAATGCCGCTGATCGCCCACGTGGCGATACGCAGAGCCCGCGTACGCGGAAGCGCGCGCACCATGTACGCGAGCGTGAAGAGATAGATCGCCCCCGATGCACCAAACTTGGCGGGCTTCACGAACGCCGGCATCCCGGTGATCAGGCGATCATCGAACCTCCGTCCGATCACGGCAGCGGCCAGCAGGCACACGCTGATCAGTGCGCCTCGGATCAGGGCCGGCGACCATTGTTCGATCTCTTGATAGGCCACGTTGAGCCTGGAAGCGCCGGAAGCGGGCATGATCGGTAGCGAGGGGAGGCGGCGATGTTGGGCGAACCAGCAGGATGTTGTGGAACTCTTAACGGCTCGCACAGGTTCAAAAGATTCACGAGAGAAAGGTGTTGGACGCCAATGTATCGGAGTCACGCAATCATACTTTCGTTCATAACCGTACTATCTTTCGCCCATCGCGATGACGTCCTCTGTGGTCGACACACCCCTTGAAGCTGTTGACACACAGTCGTTTGCGGCGCGATACCGTGACGTGCGGGCCGCCACGGAGCGCCTCTGTGTTCCGTTGCAGACGGAAGACTACGTCGTGAGCAGCATGGCCGACGTCAGCCCCACCAAGTGGCACCTCGCGCATACGAGCTGGTTTTTTGAGACGTTCGTGCTGGCCCCGCACCTGCCCAGTTACCACGCGCTCAATCCCAAGTACGCCTTCCTCTTCAATTCGTACTATGTGCAGGCGGGCGAGCGTCACTGCCGGGCACAGCGCGGCCTGGTCACCCGCCCGACGGTGGCCGAGGTGTATGCGTATCGCGCGCACGTCGACCAGCACATGGCCCAGTTGATCGCGGCCATCGATGACGACCGCGCGCACCCGGCCTACGATGTGCTCGAACTCGGGCTGCACCACGAGCAGCAGCATCAGGAGCTCCTGGTCACCGATATCAAGCACGTCTTCTGGACCAACCCGATGCGCCCGGCGTATCGGCCCGAGACGCGTCGGCCGTCGGTTGCCACCGCGCAAGGCTGGACCTCCATTGCCTCCGGTGTTCAGCAAATCGGCTACGATGGGACGGGCTTTCATTTTGACAACGAAGGCCCCGCGCACAAGCAGTACGTGCAGCCCGCCGCGTTGGCGCATCGCCTGACCACGAACGCCGAGTACGCGGCGTTTATCGCCGACGGCGGCTACCGCCGCACCGATCTCTGGCTCAGCGCCGGTTGGGCCACCGTGCAGGAGCTCGGCTGGCGTGCGCCCCTCTACTGGGAATCGGTCGACGGCGCTTGGCAGGAGTTCACGCTGGCCGGCATGGCGCCGCTCGATCCGCACGCGCCGGTCACGCACATCAGCTACTACGAAGCCGACGCCTTCGCCCGCTGGTCCGGCATGCGACTACCGACGGAAGCTGAATGGGAAGTGCTCGCTCGTGCGGAACCCGTCACTGGCCGGTGCGTTGACGCCGAGCATTTTCATCCGCGATCGGACGGCGGAACAGGCATGCAACAGGTCTTCGGCGATGCCTGGCAGTGGACCCAAAGCCCCTACGTCGCCTATCCGGGCTTTCGCCCGACAGCCGGCGCGCTGGGTGAGTACAACGGCAAGTGGATGAGCGATCAGTGGGTGCTCCGTGGCGCCTCCTGCGCCACACCGCGCAGTCATCTCCGCACCACCTATCGAAATTTCTTCCCGAGCGATGCTCGCTGGCAGTTTACGGGAATCCGCCTTGCACACGACCTCACGTGACCTCAACACCACTTCGCCCCGGCTTCGATCGGCACGCCACGCTCGCTGCGCTGCGCACCGCCGTACGCGACGGACTCCGTGCGTCGCCCAAAACGCTGCCCGCCGCCCTGTTCTATGACGCGCGAGGTGCCGCGCTCTTTGAGGAGATCACCCAACTCCCCGAGTACTACCTCACGCGCACCGAACACGGCATCCTCGAGCAACACGCAGGCGATCTCGCCAAGCGCGTGGGATCGAACGCTGCCATCATCGAGTTCGGCAGCGGGGCGGCTATCAAGGTGCGCTACCTCCTCAGCGCGCTGCGCGACGCGGTGGCCTACATCCCCGTCGACGTCTCCAGAGAACAACTGCAGTCTGTCTCCATGGAGCGGGCGCTCGAATATCCCGACGTGTCGGTACTTCCGGTGTGGGCAGACTACACCGAGCCATTGGATCTCCCGGACATTCCAGACAACGCTCGGCGCGTCGGATTCTTCCCTGGCTCGACCATTGGCAACATGCACCCCGACGAAGCGGGGGCATTTCTGCGCCGGGTTCGCGAGTGCGTGGGCGACGACGGCGGCCTCATTCTAGGCGTCGACCGTCGAAAGGACCCGCGGTTGCTCAACGCCGCCTACAACGACACCGCCGGCGTGACCGCCGAGTTCAACCTCAATACGCTGACGCACATGAATCGCGAGTTCGACGCGACGTTCGTGCGCTCGGGGTTTGTGCACAAGGCGTTCTTCAACGAGAAAGAAAGCCGCATCGAAATGCACCTTGAGGCGGTCTCGCCGCAGCATGTGATGGTCAACGGACAATCGGTCACCTTCGCCGTCGGGGAAACCGTGCGTACCGAGTGCTCATACAAGTATGATCGTCCGCGCCTTGATGCCGTCGCCGCGGCAGGCGGATTTCGTATCGCTGAGTTATTCACCGATGCCAAGCAATGGTTCTGGGTCGCGTGGCTCGAACCCGTCTGATTTCCATGTACCCGCCGTTGGCACTCCGCTAGCATACTCAGGAGCTATTCGATGAAGGCAGTTTGGAACGAGGCGGTGATCGCGGAATCCAGCGACACCGTGGTGGTGGAAGGAAACCATTATTTTCCGATGTCGTCGCTGGTGCCCGGTCTGATCGTGCCAAGCACGCACCAGACCACCTGTTCGTGGAAGGGCGTCGCGAAGTACTACACTCTGCGCGTGAACGACAGCGACAACGTCAACGCGGCATGGTACTATCCAACGCCCAAAGCCGGCGCTGAAGCGGTCACTGATCGCGTCGCGTTCTGGAAGGGCGTGAAAGTCGTGCCGTGAGCATCGGCGGGAAGGCACCCTTCGCACGATCATCGGAAGAGGCGTCGCACTACGAAATCACGACGGACGCGACGCGTCTCGATCTCTCGGCGATCCACGCGTACTTGAGCGAGTCGTACTGGGCGAAACGCATTCCGCTCGAGACGCTGCGCCGGGCCATCGAGCATTCGGTCTGCGTTGGCGCGATGAGGGACGGACGGCAGGTTGGATTTGCGCGCGTGGTGACCGACCACGCCACCTTTGCGTACCTTGCGGACGTCTACGTGCTTGAGGCGCATCGCGGGAACGGGGTAGCCCGAGCCATGCTGACTGCGCTCCTCGCGCTTCCTGAACTACAGGGGTTGCGACGCCTCCTGTTGATCACCCGCGATGCGCACGGCCTGTACGAGACGCTGGGCTTCACGGACCTCGCGCAGCCCGCGCGGTTCATGGAGCGGCACAACCCCAACGCGTACTAGGACACGCGACCAGTCTCGTTTCGACATGGTCCGCCGATTCGCGGAGACGTGAACGTTGAATCCTCCGCCGTGCGAGTCGAGCGCACTGCCACGAACCTCCGTGTTCTCCGTGTCCTCGGTGATTCATCTACGTCGGTGTTTGGTTATTGAATCACGGAGGACACAGAGTACACGGAGGGTGCGCGACGCACGGTGCGTGCGATGTTTACCCTTAAGAAAGGCGCCTGTTGTATGGTTGGACTTCAGGCATGCGCCTCCGTGTCCTCCGTGCCCTCTGTGATTCATCAAGGTAGTTATTTGTTGTTGAATCACGGAGGACACGAAGTGCACGGAGGGTGCGCGACGCAAGGTGCGTGCTATTCGCTACACGCGAAAGTACTTCACATATTTCGCGACAAGCGTGCCACGTGTCGGTGTGCGCCACGGAATGCCGCGATCCAAATCCGTCGGCCACTGACTCGTCCACACAAGATAGAGATCTGATCCCGGCGATGACGTCCAGCGCACACGCGCGTTGACGGCGCCGCGATTCGACTCGTTGTCCCATTGCGTAAACAGCGTCGTGTTCAGCCGCGCACTCGACGCCACGTCAAGACGAAGACGCGCCGTCTGGGCGGCGAAGCGGCGCGTGCTATCCAACTCGGCCAACGACACCGCCGTTCGTCCATACTCCAGACTCACATTCACGTGCGGCGCGAAGCGACCTCGCAGCGACGCGCTCAACTCGGTCGATCGGCCAGTATAGAACCCGCCACGCGCCACCGTCACGTCGAGCGCAACCCGACGCGCCGAGGAGCCCTGATACTCGATCTGCGCCGTGTTCCAGGCGTATCGGCCAGCGGCGATCTCCGCACCATCAAACAAATCGAACGCTTCATCAGGCGCATCGTAGCGGCGGTTGAACTCGATCTTGATCTCATCGCCGCTCTCGAATTCAAGACCAAACGGCGACGTCGTGAGCGAGCCGTTCGACAACCCACTCAGCGGACCTGTGCTGCCAAGCGTCCGCACCAAGTCACCGCTTAACGCCTCGACCTTGAGCTTCCGCACGCCCATCGCCGCCAGCGGTCGCCCCAACGCACCCAACGCCGACGGACGCGGCGACAAATCGGTCTGCCATGCGATACGCGTGATGCCACGCTGCTGCACAAACCCCAAATCCGGACGATACCCTGCCCCAATACGATCCACGCGCAGCACGATGTCCGCCACATCATTCGGGAAGTCGACAATGCCGCGCACGTAGTACGGGTCACCCTGGGTCGCGCTGCCATCCACCGAAGCGGTACCCAGGAACACCAGATTCTGTCCGCCAACGACGTAAGGCAGGTTGACGTCAACGCCCCCGGCACCGCTGGCCGCACCGTTGCGCGGAGCATTCAACGTCGCCATTGCCCCGACATACCCGCGTCCGAGGATATCACGCTTCACGCGACCAACAGCGGCTGTCGCCTCGCCAGTCCCACCAGTATGTGTAGCCAGAATGCCCAGCTGTTGCGCACCCAAGCGCCCTGTAAGACGCGCTCCGCCCTGCAACGGAATCGGCACACCGTCGTCGCCCAATCCGATACGCCGGCTGTAGAACAGCTGCGTTTGTCGCTGGCGACCAAAATCGAAGATCCCGGCGCCTTCCGTAAAAAACGGTCGCTGCTCCGGAAAAAAGAGCGGGAATCGAGTGAGATTGACCACCTGTCGATCCACCTCGGCCTGCGCAAAGTCCGCGTTCACCGTGAGATCAAGCGTTAACGTTGGCGCCGGGGCCAACTTGGCATCAAGCCCGCCACTGCCGCGAAACACGCCATCACGCGTGGTGCGCAATGAACCATCGGCGTTCACGCTGCGCTCAGCCAGAGCGCCCGTGCTCACAACATACGGTCGCACCTCCGCAATCGCGCGTCGCGGCAGGCCGTTCTCCAACACTTGCTTCGCTTCCTTAAACCCCGTCAATGAGCCGGCACGCTCAAGAAAGCGGATCCCTTCTGTGCGCTTCCACGCCGTCCACAGCACAGCTTCATTTTTTCGACGAATGAAGCGACGCACATTCATGTCCCACGCGTCAGAGGCGTCGTCCGCGTCAACCGGGCGATAACGCAGCGTCTGCCACGGAATCATGACCTCTGCCTGCCACCCCTCAGCCGTCACGCGCGCGCGACCGTCCCAGATGCCATCCCATTCGCGCGACTCGCTTTCGAAATTCAACACCTCCGCGTCATTCAGCGCACCATTCGGGTTGATGCTGAACAAGAATGCGGTGCGTTTATCGGCCGTGGGTGAAAGCATAACGGTCACGTTGTCGTCGGCTCCGAGATCGGCGTCGCGGCGCAGTTGCGTGCGTCGGATACCCGATGGGTCGCGATCGTACGCCCAAATACCAACCCACAGTCCCTCCGGTGATCCGACAAAACGCACCACCGTCCGCTCGCTCGGCGCTTCTCCTTGCCGCGGATCGCGCTGCGTAAAGGCCGTGACGCTGTCCGTTTGTTGCCACACTGCTTCGGTGAGTGTGCCATCCAACTTGAGGCCGCGCGCGAATCGGATGCTTGGTTGCGACGACGACACGCTGTCGCGCAGAGCAGGCAGGGGAACATCACGCGCCTGTGACCTCACCGCGACGGGAACAACAGTGATCCCCATGGCGACCGCGAGCACGGCCCATGTGAACGAAGCGCGGCGGGGAGGACAAGCAACGGGCATCAGGGCGTTCGGAGGAGAGTAGCGCTCACGTAGTGCTCACGAGTGCGGCGTAGTGCGGCATAGTGCTGGCACGGTGCCGCAGTGGTGCCTGGCCGGGCCGCTGGCGGGCGCACCGGTCTTGCGTCCTGCGCGTCGAGGCGTAGCGTTCTGCAACCCGTAATGTGCCCTCACCCCTCCGCCCCTGCCATGTACAATCGACGTGAATTCCTGGAAAGCAGCCTGGCCGCGCTCGGCGTCGCCGCCGTCGTTGATCCACGCACGTTGCTTGTCGGTCGGGCGCCGAAGAAGATCCTGATTCTTGGAGGAACGGGATTTGTTGGACCGCACCAAGTGCGATATGCGCTCAAGCGTGGACATCAAGTCACGATCTTCAATCGCGGGAAAAGCGCTCCGGGGATGTTTGGCAAAGACGTGGAGGAGTTGGCCGGCGACCGCGCCGCCGATCTGTCGGCGCTCAAGGGACGCACGTGGGACGCCGTCATCGATGAGTCGGCGTCGCTGAGCAGCGCGCCCGAATGGGTCAAGCTCTCGGCCAACCTGCTCAAGGACAACGTTGCGCAGTACCTGTTCATCTCGACCCGCTCCACCTACCTCGACACCAGTCGCGTCCCGATGACGGCCGATGCGCCAGTCCTCACGCTTGAGAACTCACCCATTGAAGCTGGCAAGCCGTTGTCGTACGGGCACGCCAAGGCCTACGCCGAGAAGGAGGCGCACGCCGCCATGCCGGGTCGCGTGACCGTCGTGCGACCGGGACTGATTGTTGGGCCTGAAGACGACACGGATCGCTTCACCTATTGGCCCGTGCGCATCGCACGCGGCGGCGAGGTGTTGGTGCCCGGTGACGGCACCGATCATGTGCAGATCATCGATGTGCGCGATTTGATCGAGTTTTGCGTCACTCTCGTGGAGAATCGCACGTTCGGCGTGTTCAACGCGGTCGGGCCGCAGGGTGGACAGCCGTTCAAGCAGTTCGTCTCAAGCATTCAGAAAGGCGTCGGCGGCAATGCGTCCTTCACATGGGTGGACGCCGATTTTCTTCGCGCCAACGGTGCCAATCCGTACGGTCGCGAGCTGCCCGTGTACCAGGTCATGCGCGGACGCACCGCAGGCTTTGCGCGGTTTGATGTCTCGCCGGAGATCAAGGCGGGCATGAAGTTTCGCTCGACCGAGACAACCGCCCGCGAGACTCTCGCGTGGTGGAAGACGCTTCCGCCTGAACGTCAGGCCGCAATCAAAACAGGCTTCACCCCGGAACGTGAACAGGCTCTGCTCAAGCTCTGGAAGGAGCGTAAGCCGGGATGAACAACGTAACGCGCACGGCACGAGGGTTGGCCTTTTTTGTCTGCGTGGCGCTTGGGAGCCGCAGCCTCTCCGCGCAGCCCGGCAATCCACGATTTGGGCGTTGGCTACTGAAGTCGGATGCACCCGCGCCCTCCAGCAACGTCATGGCCTACGAACCGTTTGGCACAAGCGGTATGAAGGTCACGATCCAGGCGGTCAACGCGAAGGGAGACACCACGCGGTGGTGGTATATCACGCAGTTCGATGGACAGGATATGCCTGTAACGGGCAACGCCGGACAAAGCCATGCGGCCGTGCGGGCCATCAACGCGCAGATCAACGAGATCATCAACAAGAAAGACGGTCGCGTCACCACGCGGCTCACGAATGTGCTGTCGCTTGATCAACAGACCATCGCCGTGATCTACTTTCGCGACGACGGCAACGGCAAATCGTCTGGCGTGACGTTTGCGACCTACTCACGCATGCCGTAGCGGATCGCGGGCACGCACCTTACGAACGGCAACGCATCGCCAACAGGCGAGTGGCCAACGAGAGATCAAGGTCGGCGATCAGCAGGCCTTCAACGCCGTAGGGTTGATACGCCAACAGAGTCCCGTCAGGATTCGCGATCGCTGACGTCGTCGGTGAGCCCTCACTCGCACAGTTCACCGTGGCGAAATAGCAGCTGTTTTCCGCCGCTCGGCACAACACGGCGGCTTCATGAAACGTGTTAGCAGGATCGGCATAGGTCGTGGGACGGTAGGAGCCCGGCTCGGCTTCACCGAAGTGCGGATGAAACACGACCTGTGCGCCGTGGCGGGCGGCATAGCGTACCGTCTCCGGATAGCGCCACCCTTCGTGGCAGATCACCACGCCGAACGTGAGCGGACCTGCCTGAAAGAGGTGTCGGGTCTTTCCCGGTGTGTACATCGCGTCTTCCACCGATGGATCCAGCTGCACTTTGTCCTGAAAACCCGCTCGGGTCCCATCGGTATTTATCACCAGCGCGGTGAGCAGGAATGCCCCGTCGTCGATGCGCTCCGTGCCCAGCACAACGGCGATGCTGTGCGTGCGGGCGGCATCTGCCGCGGCCGTCCATGCGCGTTCGAGATACTCGGCAGTTGGCGCGGCGATCGGCCTCCCGAGGGCTCGGTATCCGGGCACGTAGGCTTCTGGGAAACACACGATACCGGCACCCGCCGCGGCCGCATCGGCAATTGCGCGCACGGTGCGGGCGATCGCGTCGTCGGGGGAGTCAGGAAATCGGAGATTGGCCAACGCGATGCGAAACATCGTGATCGAGACTCGTCGAAATGAGTGGAAAATGCGGCCAGCGCTGTCTCCGGGCAGCGAAAGATGCCACCTTTCCGAGGAGGCAGAAACCTGTGAACCGAACGTCGTTTACCGAACAACCCCAGTGGCCATGCATACTATCCGCCTGATCTACTCCAGCCATGCACGCGAAGGTGTGGGCTATCGTGACTTCCTGGCGATCATGGAAAAGGCGTCTGAGACCAATAGCGAACTCAAGATTACGGGGATCCTCTGTTACGGAGCCGGGAAGTTTTTACAGGCGCTTGAGGGAGAACGCATGGTCGTCAACGCGTTGTATCACCACATTAGCGTCGACGAGCGGCACGCGCATTGTCAGTTACTGAGCGTGGAGGACATCGAGGTGCGCGACTACGCAGAATGGACCATGAAGGTCGTAGACTGGAGCCACGCTGGAAGCGTGGACAGCCGCGCCTTGCTCTTGGACGGATCCGGAATGACCCACTTCGACCCCGATTTGATGAGTGCGGCCCAAGCCTCAAGATTTCTTCGCGGGTTAGCTGCCGCCGAGCGCGAGTTGCTCGAGTAGCCAGACGGCGGAGGCCTCACTGACCTCGGGATTGACCCAGCCGCTCTTCCCTGGCGTCAGCCTTCGATGGCAAACGAGTGTGCGACAGCGCTTGCGCAAATCCCGTGCTTGTGAAATATTTCACAAGTGAATTCTGAACATCATATTTATCGGACTGCTGGTCGCTACGCCGGAAAGAGCGCCCGGGCCTCGACCGCATGAGAGCCGAGCCCAACACCAGCACCCGAAGCACCAGCACCCACGCTACCGACCCACGCCCCCACGTGGTGATCATTGGCGGTGGCTTTGCCGGCATTGCGGCCGCCCGCGGGTTGGCCAAGGCCGATGTCCGCATCACGCTGGTCGACCGCACCAACCATCATCTGTTCCAGCCGCTGCTGTATCAGGTGGCTACGGCAGTGCTCAACCCGGCCGATATCACCGTCCCCATTCGGTGGCTCCTGCGAAACCAGGCCAATGCGACGGTCATCATGGCCGACGTGGACTCGCTCGACGTCACGAACCAATCGTTGACGCTCGACGGCGCGACCACAACAGTCAGCTGGGACTACCTGATTGTGGCCACGGGCGCGCGTCATGCCTACTTCGGCCATCCGGAGTGGGAGGCCAACGCGCCCGGGCTCAAGAGCATCGAAGACGCACTGGAAATGCGCCGCCGGTTCCTGCTCAGCTTCGAAGCCGCCGAACGCGCCAGCGCCGAGGGTGAGCGTGAAGCGTTGATGACGTTCGTGATTGTGGGTGGCGGACCAACCGGTGTTGAACTCGCCGGCATGATCCCCGAGATCACGCACCATGCCATGAAGCGCGACTTTCGTCGCATCGATCCGCGCACCGCGCGTGTGGTCTTGCTTGAAGCCGGGCCGCGTGTGCTGCCGCAGTTTCCTGAATCTCTGAGCGCGCGAGCAGAACGCGACCTGTGGGACCTCGGGGTTGAAGTCCAAACCAACACTGCGGTTACCGACGTTGATGACGACGGTGTCACGCTGGCTTCGGGCGAGCGCATTCTCGCCCACACCGTGTTCTGGGGGGCCGGCAATCAGGCCTCATCACTCGGCAAGCAGTTGGGCGCGCCGCTCGATCGCGCAGGCCGCGTGCTGGTCGGTCCCGATCTCTCCATTCCGAGCAACCCGCGGGTCTTTGCGGTTGGCGACCTTGCCGGCGTGATATCGAAAGACGGCAAACCCGTACCGGGCGTGGCTCCCGCCGCAAACCAAATGGGCCAGCACGCGGCTACCGGTATTCTGCGCGACTTGCGCGGACAACCGCGCGTGCCGTTCGCGTACTTCAACAAGGGCGACCTGGCCACGATCGGTCGGCATCGCGCCGTCGCGGCGATTGGCGCGCTCAAGCTGCAAGGGTTTATCGCGTGGCTTGCCTGGTTGTTCATTCACATTCTGTATCTCGTGGGCTTCCGCAATCGCCTGACCGTGTTCGTGCAGTGGGCGTACGGGTACTTCACGTTTCAGCGCGGCGTGCGATTGATCACGGGAACCACGGCGCATCGACTGCTGAAGACCAGTCGCGAGCGGGAGCGCGAGCGTATGGCTGCAGCGACAACGAGTGCTGCGCCGTAGCACCCGCGCTTCGCTGCGTGCCTAAGAGTCTACGACTTCCCCGCCGCCACAAACACCTGCGCCTGCGTCGTCGCTTTTTTGAGCAACGCCAGCGCGCGCAGTAGCTGATTGTCGTCCTTCACCGCGTGCAGCCGCGCCGCCGCGTCGCCAAACGAGACCTTGGCCACGCGGCTCTCGATGGCGCGGTCCACATCCGTGCCGCCCGCGTCAAACATCGCGCGATCGATGACCACCGAATCGGCCGTCAGTTTTTTGTAGAGCTCAGCGCGCCATGCCGGATCAAAGGCAAAGGACGGCGACAGCTTGCCCTTCTGCGCTTCGGCGATGCTGTTGATGTGGTCGAAGTACTTTTGCGAGTGCGGATATAACGCGCGCCGGAGCTTGAGTTCGGCAGTGCTGACCGTATCAGCGGGGACAATGACATCGGGCGTGATCGCACCACCCCCGTACAGCGTGCGGCCGCTCGCCGACTTGTACTTGGGACGCGCCTCGCGCACCGCGTTGGTCTCCAACGAATCCGGCGCGGCCTCTACCCACTGTCCGTTCTCGTCGTACTTTCGCGGCTTTTGAATCGAACGACCCGACGGCGTATACCACCGCCCCGTGGTCATTTTCAGCGCGTACCCGCCATCCAGCGAATACACGCTTTGCACCAATCCCTTGCCGTATGACGTCGTGCCCAGCACCAACGCGCGGTCGTAGTCTTGCAACGCGCCCGCCACAATCTCGGAGGCCGACGCCGACCCGCCGTCAACCAGCACCACCAACGGCACGTCGGGGGCCAGCGGTTCGCGTTCTGCCACCATCGACTGCGTCCCCGTGCGCTCGCGAACTGACAGCAGCTCTTTCCCCTTCGGCAAGAACAGATTGGACATCCCGAAGGCTTCGTCTACAATGCCACCGGGGTTCCCGCGAAGGTCAATCACAAAACTCTTCGCACCCGCTTTGCGTAGCGACGTCACCGCTTCCGCCACATCATGCGTGGTCTGCTCACCAAACCGCGCGAGTGGGATGTAGCCCACGTGATCGTCCAGCATGACGGAATACGACACCGCCGGCACGACGATGTTGGCACGCGAAAAACGCAGCGTCAGCGGTGTCGCAACACCAGCGCGGCGGAACGTTACGGTGACCGGCGTACCCGCCTCGCCCAACAGCTTGGATTGAATCTTCTCGACGGCCCACCCGGCCACTTGGAAACTATCGATCGCCGTAATGCGATCCCCCTCGCGCACGCCACGCGACTCGGCAGGCGTATTCGGAAACACCTTGTCGACGGTCACGTAGCCAGAAATCGGCGGCGTCAGCAACATGCCCACGCCAGCGTAGCGACCGGCCGTCGTTCGCGTAAAGGCCGCCAGATCTTTCGGCGCGAGCAGCTCCGAATAGGGATCGCCAAGCTCCTTCACCAAACCGCGCGCGGACTTCTCGTACAAGTCCTGCGCACTGACCGTATCGACATAGCGCAGCGCCACAAAGGTGAGGACCTGATCAAGCAGCTGTGCCCCACCGCGCGTCGCGCGAGCTTGTTGGACAAACGCGCCAGTAGCAATCGGCACGATGAAAAGAGCGGCGAGTGCGACGAGGCGTTTGCGTGTCATTCGGAGGGCGTGAAGGGGTGGGCGCGCGCATCCGTCTAAATATGGGGCATGTGGCACAAGGTGGTGGAACGGTTGGTACCAGACGCAGTCCTGGGGGACGAAGGCGATTTTTTTCGCCTTCATTTGCCATCCTGAACTGCTCAACGGCGCCGCGGGCATCATCCGGGAGCCAGAGCCCGTCATCAAACTTGTCGCCGTGATGACAGGGCAGCATCGTTCGTGCAGACCGCTGTACGACCTCGTCACGCTCACGCGCGAGCACCGTCTGACCGCAATTCGGAAGTTCTGCCCACTCTTGCTGGTAACTGCGGCAGCCTGCAGCGACTCGACACGATCGCCTGTAGCGGTTGTGGCAACCGATAGCATCCCCGCCTCACGCGCGCTGCTTGACGTTGCCTATGCACCGGCGCCCGCCCAGCGCATCGACCTCTACTACCCACCCTCCGGGAACGGCCCGTTTCCCCTCGTCGTCTGGATTCACGGCGGTGGATGGTCTGCCGGGAGCAAAGCCCTGAGCGCCACGTCGCCGCAACGGCAGATGGTCGCGCAGGGCTACGCGGTCGCCAGTGTCGAGTATCGACTCTCCGGCGTCGCGCGGTATCCCGCTGCCGTGCTCGACGTCAAAGCCGCCATTCGTTTCCTCCGCGCCAACAGCACGCGGTTCTTCGTCCGGACGGACCGTATTGCGGCGTGGGGAAGTTCGGCCGGAGGACACCTCGCAGCCATGCTCGGGGTGACTGGCGGCGTCGCAACGTTCGAAGACGCATCCTTGGGCAACCCGACAACCTCATCACGCGTGCAGGCAGTGGTGGATTGGTTTGGCCCGTCCGATCTCCTGACCATGGACCTCGACGGTGCGACCCAATCGTGTCCGGTGTTCGGAGGTCTCGGGCACGATCATCCATCGTCACCGGAAGGCCTGTTCTTGGGCGGACGCCCATCCGCCATACCATCCGTCGCGCGTGAAGCGAGTCCAGTCACCTGGGTCAGCGCTGACGATCCGCCACACCTGATCCAACATGGCGGTCGCGACTGCACGGTGCCAACGAATCAAGGACGACGCTTGCGCGATCTCTTGCGCGCCTCCCTCGATAGCAGTCGAGTGAGCTGGACCGAGCTCCCGAACGATGGCCATGGTGGTGGTGGCTTCGAGTCAACGGCGAACGTGGCCACGGTCAGGAGCTTTCTCGATCGCTGGATCCGTTGACGGGCGGCTGCCCTTGTCCGTCGCCGCGCGCACGACGCGTGCGCGATGCACGCTCCTACCGTGCGCCGATCTGCCGTAGGAACGGCGCAACCTCCAGAATGGTGATGTCACGACGCTTCTGCAGTTCACGCAAAAACCACTCTTTGTGTCCGGCACCATAGGTGATCACAATGCGCTTTCCCTGTCCCCGGAGCGCGTCCAGCGTGCGCGCGATGTTGGCATAGTGCGACCGATTAATGTTGTCCCATCCGCCCGGGCCAAGCTCGCTGTTGAACAGACGATTGTATGGCTCGTGTGCCGCGGTCTGCAGCGCGTCGTACGCCGCGGCATTGATGAAGTAGGGATTGTCTGCGCCTGCGATCGCCGTCACCGAATCCGCGCGCCTGGTGGCTTGGGTATACTCCGCCCACTCAGCGCGGCGCGCCGGATCGGCTTCGATACGCTTCAACGCGGCGGTACGGTACACATCCATCTGGCGAGTCCATCCGGCGGTGGGCACGATCGTAAACGCCAACGTCTTGGTCAGCGGAAAGAGCACGTCGACATACTCTGGAAATCGCAGAACACGAGGCTCCACAATCGCGCCGGTGGCTGTGAACTCACGCATCGCCGCATCAAAACGGTTTGGGGCGATCTCCGTCAGCACATAATCAGGCCTGAGCGCCTGCAGGAGTTGGCGGAGCACGCTCGTGCTGTATTTCGTGCTCGTGCGGTGTTCGCCGTGGATCATACCGACGACCACCACTTCGTTCTTTTTTCCAACACCCATGCCGCTCGTCGCGCCCTTGGTCGACAGCCTCACGCGGGCGGGAGGAGGGCTCACGGCGTACGTCGCGGTATTGATGTGAACGGGCGCGCTCACACCGGCGCAGTGCACCACGAACGACACGTCGTTGGCATTCAGCGCGCCACTCACGGGGTGCGCGCACACCGGCGTCGAGGCCACCGCAACACCATTCAGCAAGTCATACACGTGAACTGCGCCCGCGGCCGCATCGAGTGTGAACGACAAAACCCCATCGCGCGTCACGGAACGTCCAGCGTCCGACGCAGTCAGCAGGTTGCGTCGCGCATTGCGCAGCGCCTCCAGACCAGCCGCGTCGCGCGGTAGCGCCGCGGTCAAATTCTCACTGCCTCGCGCTGTGATCAGAATTTCATCCTCAATGAACACCGCCACGCCGTCGTCATGATTGTAGTACCATGGCTCGATCGTGAAAATCATTCCGGGCGACAGTGTGGCGTCGCTCAACGACGGGTCTCCTGCGGCCAGCCCGATGTGATG
>JANOPS010000424.1:0-8181 GCA_031421995.1 Gemmatimonadaceae bacterium | reverse complement strand
GCACGCGCCAGCGCCAGCATAGTATCTGCCGCCTGTTGCTGCGCCTCACGAACCGGCGCACTGAGCAGCTTCGCGTAGCGCTACGACTTGAAGGGCTCGCAGTTCAAGCGCTCGGCAATGGCACTCATCACTACCTCCGCTGCTTCCGAGATGTATCCCGCTGGGGCGTTGCCATACTTGGCGGTCTGTCCGCCGACCCGATGGCCGAGTAGCCGCGATATAATAGCGTCGTCATCGAGCTTGCATTCATCACGGGCGACAGTCGCGAACGAGTGACGCAAGTCGTGCAGCCTGAGGCGTCCGGATATTTTGGCAGCGCGTTTTACGTGCTCCCATACGTACCGCGTTTCGCGAATCGGCCTACGGCGACTGAGGTTCTCGAATACATAGATGGGCTCCGGTTGCACAGAATCCTGCTCAAGAGGCGCCGCGCGCGCACTGGATTGCGCCGCTCGCTGCGCGTCAAGAATGGCACGCGCAGGCGCGCCGAGTGCCCTGACAGACGGACCCGATTTGGTTTGCTTCAGAGAGGCAAAGCACGGCAGTGTGTCGCTAACATCAGCCCACCGTAAAACAAGCGCCTCGCTCTCTCGCCAGCCCGTGACGGCAAGGAACAGAAGCGCGTTGACTATCACTGGATTGGAAGGAACCGGAGTCGTACGGGCCGCCGTAGCACGCTTCGTGATGTGCTTCGCGGTTGCCGACGATGCGCAAGACTTACTCCTAGATTCGGGCACTACAAAGCCAACCGTCGCCGCAAGGTCGAAGGCGCTCCCCAAACTCGCGTATTCAACTGCAGTCAGAGAGCGACCCGCCGATCCGTCGCTGACCTCTCCAGCAAACTCGATATCTCGGCAAGGATTCGAGGAACGCTCCCGGTAGTTTTTGCGCTCGCACCACCGGAAGAATGCTGAGAGCATGCGTACCGCGCGGTTCGCTAAGTACGGGCGCTGCGCCTTGGCCTTCGGAGCGAGGAGAAAGAGATGAAGCGCGTCGATGTCCTCCGGAGTCACCGCGCGTACGGGGCGCAGGGCGAGTAGGTGGGCGGCGCCCTTCACACGCTTCGGCCTCCACAGTCGCGCATATTCCCGAAGAGTGGACTCGCGAGGCTTCCCCTTCACGCGCCTATCTTCCAGCCACGCCGCGAACGCCTCGTCCATGAGCAATGGCGCCACCTGAGGGGCTGTCTTGCGCCGAGGGTCGCGCTGCTCTCTGGTGGCGCCGACGTACATCTCTCGCGCGCGATCCCGCGCCAACGCGACGCCGCAAGGGTCGTCATCATTGTTCGGGTCGTAGAACTCTTGGAGCTTGCCGACCGTGCGGTAGTGCTGCTTCTCGACGCCATCGAGTGAAGCGCGAACACGCAGGATGTAGGATCTGCCGCCCGTCGAGAGGATGCGCAGCCCGAAGCCCGGAACCGCCCCCTTTGCTCGATCCCAAAGGACGACGGTTTTCCCTAGCGGATACTGCGCCTTAGCGGTGGAGGGTGTGAGCGACCGGACCCGAGGCGCTCGCGGCGCCTCTTCCCCTGCTTCCGAAGATCGTGTACTCATTCTGTACTCAAAAAGTGGCCTCGGAAGCGAACGGCGATGCACCACCTTGAACGGCAATGCGCGACTTTAGCGACATTTCTCCTATGAGGCTCGTGTCACACCATAATCGTTCATTCCCATGAGAAGTCAATACCTCAAAACTCTGACTCAGAAGGTTCTAGGTTCGATTCCTAGAGGGGCAATCGCCAGCGCCGCCGTCACTTCCGTGATGGCGGCGTTTGTGTTTGGCAGTCAACCGGGATCGATTCCGCGTTCACCCCCGCGCACGCCGATTCACGCGCCAGTCGAGGGTTCTGCATTTGCCCTCAACACGAGGGGAAAATCCGCCGGCGTGCGGATCGAACGGACGGCCAGATCCACGTCCAGCTGCGGCCAGTAGAGATGATCCGCACTCGGCCACTCGACGCCGGTCAACGCGCCGATGGTGGCCTGCCGGAACCACGGGAAGTCATCGAAGCGAACGAGGAGTTCCTCGGTGCCCAGCAGCAGCCAGAAGCCGTGCCCGGGAGACGTGCGTCGCTTCAGGCGCCGAAATGGCGAAGCCAGGCATTGTGTATGTCTCCTGTGTGGCGTTCGACAACGTCCTGCACGTGCATTCGGGGTTCCTCACGCGAGAAAAAGAACAGGCGGAAGGGCCTTTCTCGCAGGACGGTCGGTGACATGCTGAGAAGTATACGCGGAGCCAGATGATGCGGTTACGCCATCGCCTTCACCAGGCCTTCCTAAGTGACTTGGTGTCGTCGATCATTGACATACGCTGTGTTGTCACCGATCATTAACACATGAGCTTATGTTATTGATCATTGACATTGATCACTATGTCAGCGATCATTGACTGTACGGATGCGTACTCGACGCGCCGTCCCATGCTTCGGAGGATTGGTATGCAGGTACACTCGCCCACCGACGTCGCGCGCCTTGCCAAGCAGCAGCGTGAGGCCCTGGGGTGGAGCCAGAGCGTGCTCGCGGAACGCATCGGCGCCACCCGACAGTGGGTTATTGCCTTCGAGCGCGGCAAGCCGCGCCTTGAACTCGGATTGGCGCTGCGCGCGATGACGACGCTCGGGCTCGTGCTGGACGTCGCTCCGGTGCAGATCAGTGAGAGCACGCCGCGCAGCGCACCGGGCATCGGCACGACGCATGGCACCCGGGCCGATCCAGCACTGCTGGTCGCGCCGTCGCTAACGGCTGCACCAGAGGCGCGTAGAAACCCGGTGCGGCGCTCATCGCGCGTACCCGCCATCCTCACGCTTTCCAGGCAGGCCGCCGCTGACCCAGCGCGAATCGTGAGTGCGCTCCGCCAGCCAGTGGCGGCGCTGACGTCGTCGCGCCATCCGACCATCACACCACAGGGCAGCGCGAAGCCGCCGCGCAGTACCACGCGTGTCCCGACGCGCCGCGCATCCCCGCCGCAGGCATGATCGCGCCGGACGGACTGCATGTGCTGGCAGACGGCGCGTCGATGGGCACCTTGGAACAGGGAGAGGCGTCTGGCGCGCTCCTCTTTCGCTATGACCGCGACTGGCAACAGCGCAGCGACGCCTTTCCGCTGTCGCTCAGCCTGCCGCTCGTCGACCGCGTACACTCCGGCGAGCTGCCCGCCCAATTCTTCAGCGCCCTGTTGCCTGACAATCCCACCGTGCGCGAGGTGTTCGCGCAACGGCACCAAGTCGCGGCCTCGGATACGTTCGGGCTACTCGCGGCGCTCGGAGAGGACTGTCCGGGCGCCATCCAATGCGTGCGGCCGGAGCGCGTCGCGGTGGTGACGGGCGGCCAGCTGGACGGAGTCAAGTGGCTGCGCCCTCGGGCAGTGCGGGCGCGGCTGGCTGGACTCCGAGTGAAGGGCGTGGAGGAGGAGCGCACGGGCGAGGCGGGGCAATTCAGTCTTGCTGGTGCGCAGGCGAAGACCGCGTTGCTGTACGACCACGATGCCGACCGCTGGGGCGTGCCAACCGGCCGCGTACCCACCACCCACATTCTCAAGCCCGCCCCGCCCGGCGATCCGCAACGCGCGGATAATGAGCACCTGTGCCTCGCACTCGCCGCCCACATCGGGTTGCCGACGGCGCGCTCCATCGTGCGGCGGGATCCGGAGGGGGACACGCTCGTCGTCGCACGTTTCGACCGCGCCCGCCTCGACGACGGTACCATCGCACGCCTGCATCAAGAAGACTGTTGCCAAGCCCTGGGGATTGCCCCGGAACGCAAATACGAACACCGTGGCGGCCCATCGCCGAAGCAGATCATCACGCTGCTCCGAGATCGGTCCGTTGACGCGCAGGTTGATCTCTCCACCTTCGTGGCGGCATTGGCGCTGAACTGGACGTACTATGGCACGGACGCCCACGGCCGCAACTACTCTGTCCTCATCGGAGCGTTCGGCCGCGTGCAGCTCGCACCGCTCTACGACCTCACCAGCGCGCTACCCTACCGGCACATCAAGGAGCATAAGGTCAACATGTCGATGCTGATCGGCCCAACCCGACACGGGCCGAGCATCGATGCGCAGGCGTGGCACGACTTCGCCGACCAGTGTGGGCTCACGTGGGACCGCGTCTTCGGCGTCGTCCGAGACACGGTGCTCCGCGTAGACGAGGCGTTGCCAGCGGTCTTCGCACAGGCCTGTGCTGACGGGATGCCTGCGCAACTCGCCACGGACTTTCAGCAGCGGCTCTCGAAGCGCGCGCGACGGTGCTTGCACCTGCTGGGAGTCGCCCGTAAGTAGACCTCACGGGCGGGGTGCGCGTCGCCTGAGCAGACCATTGGACTCTCCACTCGGCCGTGATCGCTACGCGCTGGTCTGCGCGGGCGCGACCGGCCACAGCATAAACGTACCCGCGCCGCGGCGTGACCACAGCGGAGGTGCCGGGCGAATGGCTACGCATCGCCGGCGCATTGCTCGGGGGACATGTACGCCGGGGTGCCCACCACCATCCCGGCCAGCGTGACGTCGGACTCGCCTTCATCGCCGTTGGTACCGGTCGCCTGCGCCACCACGAGACCAAAGTCGAGCAGCTTCGCGACGTCTCGTCGTCCGCCGCGCGCCGTAAGCATGACGTTGCCCGGCTTGATGTCCCGATGCGTCAGCCCCGCCTCGCACGCGAATGTGTCCATTGTTCATGAACACTGGACATGGAGCCTGTTGTGTCGCTCAAGCCCGCTGATGTCGCCGTCGCCCTCCAACTGTCGCTAACCCCCGAAGCGCCGTACCGGGCGTTGGCTGAGGCCGTGGGGATTTCGCACGGCGAGGCGCACAACGCCGTGCGGCGTCTGCAAGCAGCGCGGCTGCTTCGCGCGGGCTCACGGGCCGTGAAGACGGAGGCCCTCCTCGAGTTTGTACTCGGCGGCGTCCCGTATGCGTTTGCCGTCACGCCAGGAGCCGAGGTACGAGGTGTTCCCACGGCGCACGCCGCGCCGCCGCTCGCCGTGGATTTCACCGGCGCCGACGCCTATGTCTGGCCGTCTGCAGAGGGTCGAGTTCGCGGCGCAGCGCTGGAGCCATTGTATCCTGAAGCTGTGCACACTGCGACGATGAATCCAGCCCTATACGAACTCCTCGCACTGGTGGACGCACTGCGTGCAGGGCGCGCGCGCGAACGACAGCGGGCCCGTGACCATCTCCGGTGGCGGCTCGGCGCCGCGGCATGATTTTTCACCTCGATCATCCCAACGCACAGCGGGTACGGCGTACTGCCATGGCGCTCGGCGGGCTCCTGAATGAAGTCGTCTTCGTCGGCGGACAGATGGTGCCATTCTTCATCACCGACCGCGGCCCGCATCGCATGCGTCCCACCGACGACGTCGATGTCGTGGTCGAGTGCCGCACCCGGCACGCCTATCACGTGTTCGCACAGCGACTGCACGCGCTCGGATTTCGCCCGGATCAATCACGAGGCGCCCCGGTGTGCCGTTATCGCACGACCACCGGTCTGGTGCTCGATGCCATGCCGCTCGATGGAGAGATTCTCGGATTCAGCAACGAATGGTAGCCGCTGGTCCTGGAAACCGCCATCTCAGTGGACCTGACCACTGGCGTCGTGCTAGGAATGGTTGAGTCGGGGCACGCTCCAACCCGCGAGTATCTGCCAGAAAGCCGTTCGCGCCGACCGCAAGCTTGCAGGAATCGACAAGCACCTTGTCGTCAAAGGCGTGGTGCCCTCGTTGGACTTCCCGGAGCGACTCTGACTCTGAAGGTTCTAGCCGCATCGCATCAAGCCCATGCTCCCCGGTGCGAAGGGCGCTGCACGGACGTGCCGTGCGACTTGCCCGGAACCAAACCTGACGTTACCGTCGCAGTCGCGGAGTATACGGCTGAAGGATTTTCGGAGCGGTTCTCGCTGCGACCACGTGAGACTAGGAACGGAACAATGACCACGAGCCCCGCGCGGTTCGCGGCCACTCGCCGAACAACGGCGGTTACTCTGCTGCGAGCAGCCACGATTGCGCTTGTCGCCTCCTGCGGCGGCGGCGGCGGCATTATCGAGCGTCAGTGCGCGCTGTCCAACGTCGTCATTGCGCCCTCGAGTGCCTCGGTAGAAGTCGGACGGACGACCGGCATCTCGGCGGCGGTGGCCCAGATCAATTGCAGTTCGGTCTCAGTGAGCTGGTCGTCTGCGACCCCCGGCGTGGCGACTGTTTCCGGTTCCGGCGTCAACGCCGTCGTGACGGGCGTCGCGCCGGGATCCGCCGTCGTCACCGCTACGGCAACGGCGGGCTCTCAATCCGCAAGCGGGAACGCGACAGTGGCAGTCGCGGTGCGCCCGGTGGCTTCGGTGACGATTGCGGGTCCGTCTGCCACGACGCTCGCCGAGTTTCAACAGCTCACCTTCTCCGCCACCGCGCTCGATGCGGACGGTGTGGCACTCGCCGGACGCGCCGTCACGTGGACCAGCAGCGCTCCTGCGATTGTGTCGATTTCCTCCGGAGGAACTGTGACCGCCCTCTCTCCGGGGTCCACCACCATCATTGCTGCATCAGAAGGCCGCTCGTCGTCGCCCGTCACGCTCACGGTGGTTCCGGCGTCGGCCGCGTCCATCACGCTTGGCGCTCCAGCGGCGTTCGTGGAGGCCGGCTCGTCGTTGCAACTCACGGCGACCGTGCGCGACGCACAACAACGCGTCTTGACCGGCCGGCCGATTACGTGGTCGTCGAGCAGCGCTGTCGCCACGATCAACCAATCCGGGCTCGTGACCGGTGTGTCCCCGGGTGCCGCCGTGACACTCACCGCGTCCGTAAGCGGCGGCACGGGAACTGTCTCCGGATCGCTCATCCTTTTGGTGACCGCAGCGACCGCCCGCGCGGTGGAGATCCTGCCGACGACGCTGCCGAGAATCTTTGCGGTGGATACGCTGCTGTTCAGCGCCGTAACGCGTGACGCCGCTGGCAACGTGATCTCGAGGCCCGTCACGTGGAGTTCTTCCAACAACGCGGTGGCGGTCGTCTCATCGTCCGGTGTCGTACGCACGAGCGCGCCCGGTATGGCCAACATCCGCGCGACGGCGGACGGTGTCTTCTCCGACCGGGCCATCACCGTAACCGTCGCGGCAGCGGGAGAACGATTCGGCTACGCGTTCGCGGATCGACCGACGGACTCGGTGTTCTATTCGCCCGCCGCCAGCACGTCGTTCAACGCGACCGGTGGGGCCATTCGTATTCGGCGCGTGGAAGCCGGGCTCTTCCTCGTGCGGTTTGAGAAGATGTGGGGACAGGGCGAACCATCCGTCGCACTCTCGGTGGCCGCAGGTCCCGGTGCGTCGCGCTGTTACGTCAACTCGGGCCCCGGTCCGGTGAACAGCTCGCGCGACCTGGAGCTGTATGTGCTGTGCACCTCAGCCGGTGGCGTCGTCGACGCGCCATTCCGCGTCACGGTGGTTGGCAGCGGTACCTTGTCCAGCACGTTGCCTTGGGCGTTCGGCAACCTCGACATCGTGTTCAGCGCCGGTAACATCTCCTCATCGTGGAACTCGACCGGTCTGGCGTTCAGCGGGCAGCGTGACAGTGTGGGCGTGGGTCGCATCACCTATGGCTTGCCCGCACTGCAAACCACCGATCCGCATCTGGTGTTCATTACGCCAATCAACTCGGTCACGTCGTGCTCGTTGATCGATCGAGTGCAGGATAGAGCCCGCATGCGCTGTGGCTCGGTTACCGGTGACGCGGTCAATCAAGTTTTCGGTTCACTTGTGCTGGCTGCGGGGAGAACCAATGGACGCTTTGGTATGGTGCTCAACAGCAGTCCGTCACTTGCCGGGGTGCACACCCCCGCTGCGCCGTATCGTGGGAACTCGGCCGGTGGTGCCATCACGATAAATCGCACCGGGATCGGCGTCTATGCCGCCACGTTCGCCGGGCTGGGGGCCGGCGCGGTGGGCGAAGGCCTCTTTGTGAACGTGGTGGGGAACGACCTCGCACCAGCTGTGTGCACTGTGCCGTCCATCGCGCGAGCAGGAAGCGATTTGACGGTGAGCGTGCTGTGCTACAGCGGGACGACGGGCGCACCGAGAGATGCGCAATTTCAGGTGCTGGTGATCAACTAGGCCATGCGCGGGTCCGGAACACCACGAGGCCACTGGCGCCCCAAATACTCCACCGCAAACCGTTCGTGTCGTATCGCGACGTCCGGCGGCCC
>JANOPS010000423.1:0-16245 GCA_031421995.1 Gemmatimonadaceae bacterium | reverse complement strand
GCGCGAGCCGTTACGAATGATCTCCACGTCTGGACGCACCTTCGCAATCGCCTCGGCAACGTCGTCCGCACCGACCGAACGCGCCGCCGTATCGTTCGGCACATACACGCGAGAGCGCGACGCGGCGCCGCGAGTCACGGTTACCGCCGACGGCGTGGTAGCGGTAGTGGTAGTGGTAGTGGTAGCGGTAGGCTCACGCTCCACGGGCAGGCGACGAAGCTCCGCGAGGAGCAACTCCAGCCGCGACTCGTCGACGCCGCCGTATACCACATCGTTGACGCGCACGCTGGGACCCAATGCGCAATTGCCAAAACAGTAGGCGGCCTCAATATGCACGGAGGCGTCGGTCGTTGTGGTACCAAGCGTCACCCCAAGCCGCTCCTCAGCAGAACGCGCCAGCTCCCGACATCCCACCGCCTGGCATGCTTCCGCCATGCAGATCTGCACCACATGCCTGCCCACAGGCGCTTCTCGCAGATCGCCATAGAACGACACCACGCCATAGACTTCCGCGCGCGAGAGGTTGAAGGCCTGCGCAATCACGCGCATGACGCCCGGCGACACATACCCGAACTGCCGTTGCACCTGTTGCAACAACGGCAGCAGCGACTCGGCATCCGTTGGCGAACGCGCCAGCAGCAGGGTCAGCGCCGCAAGCTCGTGATCGGGGTCTGTGGTGTTCACCGCATGGGCTACCGGTAGCGATCCATCAGCTTGTCCAGCGCGGCCTTGCCTGGGCAGAGCGCCTCGAACGGCAGATCGACCAGTGGCGTCGGGACCGTGCGCATCATGTCGTGCATCTCTCGGCCACCTTCGTCCACGAACAAGAGACCCGTGGCAATCTCGTGACGCGCCTGACACGCCCGTACGTGTGCATACGCGGATTCGCGATTGGTCGGATCATAGTCGGACGACGTGGACCGCAACCGCACGGTCGCGCCGTCATGCATCTGCACCACGTGCACCTCGGCGTCAGATTCCGGGACAGTGATCTCGCGCTGCAGCGGCACGAAATCGGTGTGCACCGCCTCCACTTCATGTTCACGCGTGAAGGCGTAGCTCTTCGTCGAGCCTTCATGGTCGTTAAACGACACACACGGGGAGATCACGTCCACCAACGCCAACCCCTTGTGTGCGATGCCGGCCTTGAGAATCGGCACCAGCTGCTTCTTGTCGCCCGAGAACGAACGCGCCACGAATGTAGCACCCAGCGTCAACGCGAGCAGCACCGGATCGATCGGCGCTTGTTCGTTGGCCTCGCCCTTCTTGGACGTAGAGCCGATGTCGGCGGACGCTGAGAACTGTCCTTTGGTCAGGCCGTACACGCCGTTGTTCTCGATCACGTAAAGCATGTCGACGTTACGGCGAATGGCGTGCGACAGCTGACCCAGTCCGATGGACAGCGAATCTCCGTCGCCGGAGATCCCGATGTACGTCATCCCACGATTGGCCGCCGAAGCGCCGGAGGTCACCGACGGCATTCGGCCGTGCACGGAGTTAAAGCCGTGCGACTGCTTCATGAAGTACGCGGTCGTCTTCGACGAACAGCCGATGCCGCTCATCTTGGCCGCGCGGTGCGGCTCGATCTCCAGCTCCCAGGCTGCCTGCACTAATGCCGCGGTGACCGAGTCATGACCGCATCCGGCACAGAGCGTCGACATCGCCCCCTCGTAGTCGCGGATCGTCAGTCCGCGTCCGTTCGTGCGTAAGCTGGGGTGGCGAACTGGTGGTTTGGCAATCGACGTCATACGGGTACTCCAGACGTGTGAGCGATCACGGCGTCCACCACCACCTTGGCGGTGAGTGGCATGCCGCCGTAGTCAAGAATCGAAGTGAGGGTATCAGGCGCGACCTGCAGTTCAATCGTGAGCAGCGATTTCAGCTGGGCATCGCGATTCTGCTCAATGACAAACGTGCGCTCATGCTTTCCCAGGAACTCGCGGACCTCCTCGCCGAACGGAAAGGCGCGCACGCGCATGATGTCAACGATGACACCGTGGCCACGAAGCATGTCTGCAGCCTCCCGGACCGCCGCATCGCATCCACCAATCGTGACAAGCCCAACATCGGCGCCAGACTGCAGGACGAATGCGGGCGTTGGCACCACGGTGGCCGCGTGCGCGAATTTCCGCGTCAGCCGATCGACCACTTCCTGGTACGCATCCGAGTCTTCGGTGTATGCCGCATGCTTGTCGTGCCCGGACCCACGCACGAAGTACGCCCCCTTGCCACCAACACCGGGCAGCGTGCGCGCCGCAATGCCGTCACCATCCACGTCGAGGTATCGTGAGAACTTCTGGACTTTTTCAAGCGCGGCAGCGTCCAACACCTTGCCGCGGTCGGGGCGATACGCGTCGTCCCACTCGAAGCGCTTCACCATCCAATCGTTCATGCCGATATCGAGGTCCGATGCCACGAACACCGGCGTCTGAAAACGCTCAGCCAGGTCGAACGACGTTACCGACATTTCAAATGCCTCGCGCGGATTGGCTGGGAAAAGCACGAGGTGCTTGGTGTCGCCATGTGACGCATAGGCTAGCGAGAGCAAGTCCGCTTGCTGCGTGCGGGTGGGCATGCCCGTGGCGGGTCCGCACCGCTGCACATCGAAGAAGACCGCAGGGACATCGGTGTAGTACGCCAGTCCGATGAACTCCTGCATCAACGAGATGCCAGGGCCCGACGTGTTGGTGAATGCCCGCGCACCAGCCCATCCGGCCCCGATCACAATCCCCGCCGCCGCGATTTCGTCTTCAGCCTGCAGAATGGCGTAGTTGTGAAGGCCCGTCTCCTTGTCGACGCGGAACTTCTCACAGAACATCTTGAACCCTTCCATCAGCGCCGTCGCCGGCGTGATCGGGTACCACGCGCCAACCGTCGCGCCGGCATACACCGCACCAAGTGCGCAGGCCGTGTTGCCGTCGATCAGGATCGAATCACTGGTCGCGTCCATCTTCTCCAGATGGAACGGCAACGGGCACGTATAGTGCTTGTGCGCGTAGTCGAAGCCCAACTGAATGGCCTTGTAGTTCGATTCCAGCAGCTTGGGCTTCTTACCGTACTTTTCAGTGAGCATCTTGCTCACGATTTCCATGTCCATACCGAGCAGCGCGGCGAGCGAGCCCGCATACGCGATGTTGCGCAACAGCGTACGATCCCGATCGCCTTGAAATGTTTCGACGCACATCTGGCCGAAGGGAATGCCAAGAATAGTGATGCCTTCGCGCACCAAGTCGGGATCCAACGGCCATGTCGAATCGTACAGCAGATAGCCGCCCGGCCGCACCGTTGCCACATCCTTGGCGTACGTCGCCGGATTCAACGCGACGACCAAGTCGACCGCCGACGGCCGCGCGGTGTAGCCATCCTTGCTCACGCGGATTTCATACCACGTCGGCAACCCTTGAATATTCGACGGGAAAATGTTCTTGCCCGTGACCGGAATGCCCATGCGGAAAATGGCCTGCATGAGCAGTCCGTTGGCACTCGCGGATCCGGTGCCGTTCACCGTGCCGATCTTGAATGCAAAGTCGTTGATGCCGCTCATCGTGTCGCCACCTGTCCGGCGTAAGCAAGCTTGAGGTCGAAGGTCCGCATGTCCCACGCTGCGGTGGGACAGCGCTCAGCGCAGAGGCCGCAATGCAAGCACACATCCTCGTCTTTCACCATCACCCGTTTGGTTTGCGGCAATCCATCGGAGACGTAGACGTCCTGCGTCAGGTTGACCGCCGGTGCCGACAGTCGCGTCCGCAACTCCTCGAGCGGTGTGCTGTTGGTGGTAATGGTCAGGCAGTTGGTTGGGCACACGTCAACACACGCGTCGCACTCAATGCAGAGCGGCGCCGTGAAGTGCGTTTGAATATCACAGTTCAAACAGCGGGCCACTTCGCGAGCCGTTTGCTCGGCGGTAAATCCGAGTTCGACCTCTACGTCGATATCGCTGAACCGTTTGACCAGCTCTTCGTGTTGCATCTTGGCACGCTTGGACGTGTCGTAGTCGTTCGCGTACGCCCAACTGTGCATGCCAACCTTGGCACTCACCAGCGTCATTCCGGCAGGAGGACGCTCTGCCACGCTGCGCCCCATGCACTGCGCATCGATGGAGATCGCGGCCTGATGGCCGTGTGCCACGGCCCAGATGATATTCTCCGGACCCCACGCCGCGTCGCCGCCGAAGAACACCTTGGGATTGGTGCTCTGGTGCGTCGTTTTGTTCACGATCGGCATGCTTTTCGCGTCGAACGACACCCCAGCGTCCATCTCAATCCACGGGAACGCGTTGTCTTGTCCAATGGCAAGAATCACCGCGTCGCACGGAATGATGACCGTGTCCAGCACGGTGCTGATCTGGCGACCGGTGGCATCCTCACTCCACTGCAGCCGCTCAAACTCCATGCCGACCAACTTGCCGGACTCCACAACCAGGCGTTTGGGCGCGTGATTCTCGATGATGTCGATCTGCTCTTCTTCGGCATCCTCAAGCTCCCACGGCGAGGCCTTGAAGTGCTTGCGTCCACGGCGCGCGACCACCTTCACGTCGGTCGCCCCCACGCGCTTCGCCGTGCGGCAGCAATCCATGGCCGTGTTGCCAACCCCGATGATCAGTACGCGTGGTTCGATCTTCTCCAGGTGACCAAAGTGCACGTTGGCCAGCCACTCAATCCCGATGTGCACCTGATCGGGCGCGTCCCACCGACCCGGCAAATCCAGCTCTTTGCCCTTTGGCGCGCCACTGCCCACGAAGATCGCGTCATAGCCCTCGTTCAACAGTCCGTGCATGCTGTCGACGGTGGTCCCGTACTTCATCGTCGCACCCATGTCGATGATGTACCCGCACTCTTCATCAAGCACGGACGCTGGCAGGCGGAACGACGGAATGTTGACCCGCATCAATCCACCGGGCTGCGCATTCTTCTCGTAAATGGTCACGTCGTAGCCCAACGGCAGCAGGTCGTTGGCCACCGTCAACGACGACGGCCCCGCACCCACAAGGGCAACCCGCTTGCCGTTCTTCACGGCAGGGGCCTTGGGGAGCCGATCGGTGATATCACCGCGCAGGTCAGCAGCCACGCGCTTCAGGCGACAGATGGCAACCGGCTTCTCCTCAACTCGGCCACGGCGACACGCCGGCTCGCAGGGGCGATCACAGGTGCGACCGAGGATGCCCGGGAAAACATTCGACTCGCGATTCAGCAAATACGAATCATCGTAGCGGCCTTGGGCGATGAGACGTAGGTAGCCGGGAACGTTGGTGTGGGCCGGGCACGCCCACTGACAATCCACCACTTTGTGGTAGTATCGCGGATCAGAAACATCGGTCGCTGCCATGAGACGAAAATTCTCCAAGTAGGTTTGCGCTAGCATGGTGCGCCGCGCAGCGGGCGGCAAGACGGAAGATCGGTGATCTGCCTGAGAACGCGCTACTGCTTTCCCTCTGGTGGAGGCCGACGGATTGAGTCCGCCAGCGCCGCAGGAACGCGTACCCCTAAAGGCGAGGCGCGTGCGATGCGGCGAAAGTACTCATAGGCAGCGTCGGCGAGCGCACGGAGCGCGGCGGACGCGGGCTGTTCGTCGGAGAAATTCACCATGGCGGTCACGACATACGGGTTCGCCGGAAGCGCGAACAGCCCCCACGACGTCGCCACGCCTTCAACGGTACCCGGCTTCCATGCTACGCGCACGGACGGCGGGACGCTGGCCGGGAATTCACCGGTCTTTGGCAACTCCAAGATCCGACGCAGGTCATCACAGCGCGTTCGGGCCATTGGCAGCTCGCACGTGTGAATCCTTCGCATCAGCTCGGCGGACTGCGCCGCGGTCGCCACATTTTCGTTGCCGATCGCGCTTTCGCGGGGCCGGATCATCAGTCGCTGCAACTTGATGCTGCCCAAACCCATCGACGCCATCGTGGCGGTGACGGCAGGCATGCCCACCCGACCGATCACCAGATTCGTGGCCGTGTTATCCGACAACACGATCATCAGGACGGCAAGATCGCGCAGGGAGAGGCTGGACAGTCCGTCTCCGAACCATTGTACGACGCCTGTGCCTGCCACCTGATCGACGGCCTTGACCTCCACACGCTCGTCCAGGCGAAGCCTACCCGCATCCGCCTGCCGAAACAGCTCGATCAGGATGGGGATCTTGATCGCGCTCCCCTGAGGAAAGACCAGGCTGTCATTCACGCCGAATCGTTCGCCGCTTGTGAGATCGATCACGTGCACGCCAACGACGCCGTCCGTGGCACGCGCAATCTGCGTCAGTCGATCGCGGAATTTGGCCGCCAGCTGCGCACGTTGATCGGTCTGGGCGGTCGGCGCAGTCTGCGGTGGCCGGGCCGGTTGTGCGCCCGCCACCTGAGCACGCACCACCATCAGCGCCAGCGCGAGGGCGTATGTTCGCATAAGAGACAGGGAGAAGTGGATGATCCAATGTGCGACTGGGGCGCGCCAATGACCAGCGGTGTTCCCCGACAAATCGACGCAAGAGGGAATCGGTCAGCGACGAGTCCGTTGTTTGCCCAGGAGCAAGCGACGACGTAAGCTTGCTAGATGACGACTCGTCGATCTTTCATGAAAGAGGCGGCGGTGCTTGGCGCTGCCTCACTCGCTGCGAGCACGCCAGCGATCGCCGCATCCACTCGTTCGTCGGTTGTCGACCTCCCGGACGACGCCCTGCCTGCGCTCGACCCGCCAGTGGGCGCTCCCGAGGACGTCGCGCGCGACGAGGCCTTTTGGAAGCGCGTCGCGTTGCGCTATCGCGTGAAAGACGGCGTTACCAACATGGAAGCCGGCTTCTTCGGCATGATGGCGAAGCCCGTGCTCGACGCCTATCACCGCAACATCGACCGCGTCAATCGCGACAGCTCCTTTCACGCGCGACGTGAGTTTCCGGCCTTGTCGCAACGCGTCCGCGAGCGCGTGGCCGCGTTCATCGGAGCCAAGCCAACCGAGATCACGTTCTCGCGCAACGCGACGGAAGCATTGCAGGCGCTGATCAGTCAGTACAACAAAGTGGGCCGCAATGACACGATCATGTACGCCGACTTGGACTACAACGCGATGCAGTATGCCATGGACGCGTTGTCCGCTCGCACGGGCGCAACACTCGCCAAGCTGGACATCCCTGAGCCCGCGTCGCACGACGCCATCCTGGCGGCGTACACACAAGCGTTGGATGCCCATCCGAAAACGAAGTTGTTGTTGCTCACTCACTGCAACAACAAGACCGGCCTGCTGTTGCCAGTGAAGGAGATCGTCGCCATCGCACGTCCGCGCGGCATTGATGTCGTAGTTGATGCCGCCCACTCGTTTGGGCAGGTGCCGCTCACCATCGCCCAGCTCGACGCCGACTTCGTGGGCCTGAATCTGCACAAATGGATTGGTGCACCCGTTGGCGTCGGCGCGATGTACATTCGCGAAAACAAGCTCTCGGCGATCGATCGTGCCCACGGCGATCCGGGGTCACTGCAGACCATCGAGAGCCGATTGCACACCGGGACCAGCAACTTCGCATCGATCTTGACCGTCACCGACGCGCTCGACTTTCAAGCCACCATCGGCGTCGACAAGAAGGCGGCGCGCTTGCGCTATCTGCGCGATCGCTGGGTCGGGGCCGTTCGCAACGTGCCGGGTGTCGACATCCTGACGCCCGATGACCCCTCTCTCGTTGGTGCCATTACGGGCTTCCGGCTGCACGGACGGGGCACCCGCGACGCCAACCAGGCCATCACCAAAGCGCTCCTCGACGAGTTTGGCATTTTCACGTTCTATCGGACGGGCTTGGCAAAGGGTGACTGCGTTCGTGTCACACCGGCGCTGTACAATAGCGTCGCCGATGCCGACAAACTGGCCGGCGCGCTCAAGACAATCGCGGCGCGAGGATAGCACCGCGTTCCCGACACGAGACGCGTCTACGTCGCATGACGTATAGGTGACGTAGACCACGGAGCCAATGATACAGGGAGATGGTGTCCAATCATCCCTTTCGGTGCCCCCATGTCTCGTTCAGTCCTTGCTCCATGCAGCGTCCGCCGTCGCGCCCTCGCGATGGTGCTCTCTATCTTGGCGCCCGCAGCGCCGCTTCTGGCGCAAAAGACGGACGCGCCGCAAGCGGACGCAACGAAAGCCGATTCCGTTGGTCGGCGACGCATTCAGCCGCTCCCCGCGATCGGCTCTGCGCCTGAGACGGGCCTTCAGTTTGGGGCCACGCTGTTGGCGGTCTGGGAACCACCCGCTCGCCTCCACACGCGGCCAACGTCGCTCCTCGCGTCTGTCCTGCGCACCGGTAAACAACAAACGCGAGCCCGAGCCGAGGCGGAGTATTGGACCAGCGGCAACGCCCGCCGTGTCGCCGGTTCGGTGCAATGGCAGCGATTCCCACTGCCATTCTACGGCATTGGCGATCGGTCGCCGGCATCCGCCGAAGAGACGTTTACTCCCACCGGGACGGAGGCCTCGTTCACGGTTCAGCAGCGAATCAAAGGATCGTGGTACGGACTTGCGACGGTTCGCCACCTGTCGCAATCGATCGTCGCGGACACCATCGGGACACTTCGCAACCGAACTCTCGTCGGCTCTACGGGTGGGCGCGTCACGGAATGGTCTGCCGGGATCACCAGCGACACCCGGGACAACCTGTTCTCGCCGCGACAGGGCCGCTGGCTCCAGGCCAGCTACGCTCGCAGCATTGATGGCCTGTGGGCGGACTACGCCTTCGGCACGCTCCGTGTCGACGCTCGGAAGTACGATGAGCTCGCACCGGAGCATGTGCTTGCCACCCATCTGCAAGTGGTAGGTGTCGATGGCGCGGCCCCGTTCGATCAATTGGCCTTGGTGGGGAATAGCGACATGCTGCGCGGCTACGCGCGCGGCCGATACCGAGATCGGTGGATGGCGGGCGCGCAAAGCGAATATCGCTCACCGGTGCGTCACCGCCTCGGCGGCGTGCTCTTTGGCGGTGCCGGCGTCTCGCTCGGCAGCCTCGGCGCGCTCTCCGAGGCGCGACTGCTGCCCACGGTCGGTGTTGGTCTCCGTGTGCAGATCGACCAACGCCAACGCACCGGCGTGCGAGTGGACTACGCGCGCGGCCGCGAAAGGTCCTCGGGGCTGTACATCGGATTCAATCAAGCGTTCTAGGAAGCGTTTTTCGCTGCCGCGCCCGTGCACACGTGCCCCGCACAGCGCGCGAGGCGTCGACAAACCCCGTCGCGGTCTCTACGATCATCCCAGAGGACTCCAATGCTTCGCACGTTCCCCCGAGTTTCTCCTCACGCCATGCCAGCACCCGTCGCCACATCCGTCGTTGGGCGAGAGCGTG
Source organism: Gemmatimonadaceae bacterium (assembly GCA_031421995.1). Lineage (GTDB taxonomy): Bacteria > Gemmatimonadota > Gemmatimonadetes > Gemmatimonadales > Gemmatimonadaceae > Gemmatimonas. The sequence continues at coordinate 6,930 of JANOPS010000423.1, read as the reverse complement.
AACGCTCCATCATCGAGCAGTTGCGCATCCAGGCGGCGCGTGGTGAGGGCGGCGTGCTGCTACTCAGTGGCGACGGGGGCATCGGCAAGACGCGGCTGGTCGCCGAACTCGTACGCGCCGTGCGGGACACGGATTGGCAAGTGATGACCGGGCGCGCCTATGCGCTGGAAGCCACCATGTCATACGCGCCGTTCGCGGACGCCTGTGAGCCGGTGCTCTCCGCGATGGACGGGAACGTCCTCCTGCGTCTCACTCGCGGCGATCGCGCGGTGCTGACCGCGCTGGCGCCAAGCATGGGCGGGGCGCCGGATCCACGCACCAGCGGCACCAATGGGACCAGTGCGGCCGAGCTGCACGTGCGACTGCATGCCGGCATTCTCCAACTCCTGAGTCGACTGGCAGAACGTCAGCCATTGCTTGTCGTCGTGGAGAATATGCAATGGGCCGACGACGCATCGATTGAGCTCTTTCACTTTCTTGCCAGGCAGTTGACACGCCAGCGCATCCTGTTGGTCGCCACGTGGAACGAAACCGAACGCGAGCTCCCCGCCTCGCTGCGTACAATGATTCGCTCGCTTCGCGCCCTCGGTGTCGCGCGCGACGTTCGACTGGAGCCGCTGTCGCCGACCGCGCTGGGGCAATGGGTTTCGCAGCGGTTCGATGTCGAATCGTCCTCGATCGAGCACTTCGTGCAGGCGTTGCACGACTCCACGTTGGGCAACCCGTATTTCGCCGAACAAGCGCTCGACGAACTGGTTGTCAGCGGCACAGTGCGGCAGGCGGGCGGAACCTGGGTGGGGTGGCCGGCAGAACCGTTTGGGCTGCCCCCATCGGTCCGCGATCTGCTGCACGCGCGACTTGAGCGGCTCACTCCGGACGCACGACGCGTCGCCGAGGTGGTCGCCCTCTCCGGTGGAGCCATCACGCACACCGTGCTGCAACGCGCCGTCGCTCATGACGACCTGCTCTTGGGCGCCGTGGACGAACTTCGCGCGCATCGCATCATCAGTGAACAGATGGCACACGGCGTCATCACTTACGACGTATCACACCCGATGCTGCGCCAGTCGATCGTCGACGACATTGGACTCGCGCGTGGGCGCGTGCTGCATGCGCACATTGCCGTCGCGCTCCACATCGCGGACGACGGCAACACGACTCAGGGGGCGGAGCGGCTCGCCGAGCAGATTGCGGCGCATTGGCGGCTCGCCGACCCCGCCACCAATACTGCAGATGCCGTGCACTGGTTGCTGTTGGCCGGGAAATACGCGACACAACGACGTGCGTATCGTGAGGCCGTCGGCTCACTGCGCGCTGCGCTGGAACGCACCGACGCCTTTCCTGATGTCGTGGACCCGTCAACGGGTCCCGCGCTGCTGGACGAACTGGCGCGGCTGTACCGTCGGCTCGGCGAGTACCAGGAAGCCATTGTGCTGTGCACACGGTCGCGCGATCGCGCCACCGCTCTGCGTGACCATCGCGGCATCGCGGTTGCCGAGCGCCGTCTCGGGCTTGCGTACGAGGGCCTCGGCCGCAGAAAAGACGCCATCGAACACTTCGATGCAGGGATCGGCAGCGCCGCGCTGGTCGGCGACACGGTGCTACTCGCGCGTCTGCGATTGGCGAAGAGCGATTCACTCCAGGCACTCGGTATGCCACTTGAGGCGCGCCACGAGATTGGCAGTGCCCTTGATCTGGCCGAGCAGCGTGGGGACGTCGAGCTGTTGGCACGCGCCCACCGGTCGTTGGTGAAGGTGTATACATGGTCGGGACCCGCACACCGCGCATGGACACACGCGCGCAGTGCGGTGGAGTTGGCGGAGCAGAGCGGCGCTCGAAACTTGGCATGGTCTGCGCATTGGACCGCGGCGGTGCTTGCCGGTTTCACTTCAAACATCGTTGCGCTGCAACACCACTTGGCTCGCGCCACTGCGCTCGCCGACGAACTCCATTCTCCGCTCTTGCAACTGCGGACGATTGAGATCGCCATCGAGTACCACGCAAGTACGGGCGCTTGGGATCGGGCGCTCGTGGAAGGAGAACGAGCCGTCACGCTGGCGCGCGCGCTTGATCAGACCACGTTGCTTGCCCGGTTGCTGTACTGGGTGGGGAGTGTCTACCTCCAACGCGGCGCGACCGCTGAGGCACAGACGCTGTTCGACGAAGCGTGGGCCGTGTCCGGTGCCGATGCCGTGGACGTAGATCTTCCGTTCGAAATCCACGGGGTCCTGCCTGCGTACACCGCACGAGTCATGTGGTGCGCAGCGGTGGGTGATCATGCGCGCGCCGTCGCGCTTGGCCGAACGGCGCTGGCGATGGCTGATCGGACCGGGTACGTGGCATGGGCCGTGTACCGGTTGCTTCCTGCCATCGCCGAGTCGGCGATGGCGATGAACGACATGAACACCATCGACGAGATGCACGCACGGCTGCTACGCGATTCGGCAGTACTCTCGCACACCGGCGGCCGCGGTTGGGTGTTTGTGGTGGATGGCGAACGGGCGCGGAGAACGGGCGCGCTTGATCAGGCTGCTGACGCTTTTCAGCAGGCGATCGGCGTACTCGAGTCGGTGCCATTCCCCTTCGACGCCGCGCGCGCACGCCTTCGACTCGCGCGCGTGCTGCACGAACAGGGAGACGTGGGGGAGGCCACGCGTGAGGCGCGTTCCGCGCTGCAGGTGTTTGAGCAACTGGGCGCCTCCCCATTCGCCGAGACGTCGCGATCCCTTCTGCGATCGTTCGGTGCGCGGCTCCCCGTGCGTCGCGCGTTACCAGGCGTTGATGGTCTGACCGGCCGTGAACTCGAGATTGTCCGATTGGTGGCGCAGCGCCTCAGCAACAAGGACATCGGGATCAAGCTCGAGATCTCGGCGCGCACCGTCGGGACGCATCTGGCCAATGTCTTTGACAAGATGGGGGTTCGCGATCGCACGGCGTTGGGCGATCTGGCGCGTGAGCAGGGGCTGCATCGCAGCCCCTAGCCTTGCGGACACGAGGGTCGCCGGCGAGTTACCGCGCTGAGAGCGCGGCCGCAATGGCACGCTCGACGATCGGAACCATGACGCGGTAGCCTGACTCATTGGGATGCACGCCGTCGGAGGCCAGCGAAATCGGAAGCCCTTGTCGCGCATCGGCCATCGCGCTGTGAAAGTCAGCGTACTGCGCTCCGTGCGAGGCCGCGTAGGTTCGTATCCAGCGATTGAGCGAGACGATCTTGGGCGCGGGCTCGAGCCCGGGCTTCCATGGATAGTCGAAAACCGGCAACACCGAGCAGAGGACGACCCGAATCCCGTTCGCTTTCGCCAGCTCAGCCATTGACGCAATGTTGTCTTCGATCATTTCGAGCGTAGACGGACCCGTGTTCCCGGCGATGTCGTTGGTGCCGGCAAGTATCACCACCACACGCGGCTTGAGCACAACGACATCCTGCCGAAAGCGCACGAGCATCTGCGGTGTCGTTTGGCCGCTGATGCCCCGACCGATGTATGGTTTGCCGGGGAAGTGGACGGCAAAGCGTGAGGCCCATGCCTCCGTGATGGAGTTGCCCATGAAGACCACGCGCGCTTCGCCAGCGGCGGGGATGGGCAATGTCGCGTTCGCTGACGCGTAACGTTGCAATGCGGCCCAGTCGGACGGCGATTGCGCGTGCAGCCCAGCAGCGGACAGAGTCAGCAAGGCGAGGCCCGGAATGCTGAGAAGCTTGTGGCGGACGACCCGTTTCATAGAAGCTCGCGGAAAAACAAATGAGCCGCGACGATGTTCAGGTCGCGACTCATCAGGTTGTGAACAGGCGGTCGATCGTCAGGGCGCACGATCAGGTGCCGCGAGCTGCCGTCAGGTCAGTTGCGCACTGCGCCGACGGCGCGCTGCGAGTGCCAGCGCGGCCATGCCTGCGCCAAGTAACGCGACCGAAGACGGCTCCGGCGTCACAAGCATGGGAAGATTCTGCGGGAGTGGGGAGCCGGCGTTTGGCGAAAGACTGGACACATCGGCCGGACGGACAGGTGGAACCCACAGCACGGGGTTCAACAATGTCGGATTCCGAGATGGTCCGCTCGACGGCGTGATGGTTGGCTTCGGCGCACTCACATCGCCACCGGGAATAGGCTCGTAGACCCACGAGTTTGATGCCACCGCCTGAACCACATTCCGAACCGGTGTGCGATCGGTCGTGGTTGGCGCGGACGGCGCATCCGCGACGGCGGAGAGTGGTGACGTCGTACTGTTGAGTGGGGCTGCCGTGGGTTCTACTGACGCGGTGTTTGACGCGGACGTCGTGATGCTGTTGGCATTCACCGCTTGAGATCCCACAGCGGTGAGCTGTGCCGAGGTCGCGACGTCAGGGAGCGACGCCGCGATGGTGGCGCCGTCAGCCACAGACGAGCTCGCACGAACAGACGCGGGGAACGGCGCAGACGGATTCGCAGAGCGATACGCGGAGGCAACAACACCCGAGCCCATCGCACCCATCATGGCTCCACCGGCAAACCCGGCGGACATGCCGCTGCGCGAGAAGGACGGCGCGTAGCTCTGCTCACCGCGAGACTCAGCCGCGAAGGCGAGCGCAGTGGGCGCGTCAAACAGCATCGCCTCCTGAACTGCGGCCGCCGTGGGGAAACCCTCCGACGAGAAACGCGAAGCGAAATTGTCTAACCTCAGTTCTCGTGGTAGCGCGAGGGCAACGCTCTTGCCACCGACGAGCTTGGCACCTGACTGCGGAAATCTGTAGAGCACTTGCGACAACTCGTAGCGCTTACTCCGCAAATCTGGATTCACGGAAGAACGATTCAACGTCGCAGTCGGGCTGGTAAGCCTCGTGACAAAAAGCAATCCGAGTCCCAACATCGACGCGGCCGCCGTTGGCCCTGCGAGGTGCATGTTCTTGAATTTCATGTCGTTCCCTTATCTCGGGTATCACTACTTGTCGCGGTCGCAACTGCTCCGCGCTGCGCTCGAAGGTCGGCCTCGGGCGGGTGAACGGAGCAAATAATCTTCCTACCTCACCGTCTACAGCAAAATATGGGCCATTCCGCTCAAGTTCGCGAGGGGTGCAACCGATACTTCCGCTTCAACTTACAGCGTTCCACTTCGTGTAAAAAGTCACAAAATAGAAATGTCCACGCCACAACCGGAACGTGCATCACCATTTGTAAATCTGCGAGCGAGCTCTACCATTAAAGGGCTGTAGAGATATCTCGCGGCTATTTATAGTTGAGCTCGCTTTCTTGGCGTCAACAATCGCGACGTGCTCACGGTCCGTTAGCGGCCTTTGCGCGGACCCGCGCTCTTCACTGGCGCAACGACCTTGGGGGTCGGCTCGATCGACGTGAGAAAGGCGCGAACCGCGTCGCGCGTGGCATCACGTGCTTCGAGGACAGCAAAGGCACCGGCGTTCGGAATCGTGGTCAGCTTTGCCGTGGGAAGCGCCTGCTTGAGCGCTTTGGCGCTCTTGAGACCTGTCGTGTCGCGATCTCCAACAATGATCAGCGTCGGCACCTTCCATTTGCGCAGCACCTCAGCAGCAGCACCAAGCGTGAGGCCACCGTTCGCACTGTCGCCGACCGTGCGCTTCATCGACGCGTCAACGAGGGCACCGGGCATGGTCCGCAGCGAATCGAGGTCGGCCGCATAGGTACCGCTGTCAACCGCCTTCACCAAGGCGGCCATCGTGTGAGTACTGTCGACGTCGTTCGCAAAGAGCGGGCTGATCAAGACCAGACCCAACACTTCGCGAGGGCGGGCGTTCGCGTAGGCGACAGCAATGGCGGCTCCATAGGAATGCCCAACCACGCTCCAGCGCTCGATTTTCATGACGCGGCGCAAGGATTCCAGGTCGTCGGCCGCCCGGCTGGGGGTCGCGACCGCGGTATCGGGAAGCGGGTCGGATCGCCCCGTGCCAAGCAGATCATAGCGCAAGACGTTTCGATCTTGACCGATCGCTTCAAATCCCTTGAGGAGATAACTGCCTGTCCCGGGTGCACCAGGCACGAGGACCATGGGCACGCCCGCCCCGAACCCCCGCACGCGCACCCAGACATTGCCGGTGATGACCGATTGCATGGTTTCGCCAGCATCAAGCGTCGGACGCGGCGGCGTGTTGATCGACCCGTCAACGCTCACGCCGCTCGCCGTCGTGCTGTCTTTCGTCACTTTCAAATCGGCGGTGCACGCAGTGGCACACACAGCCAGCACGCCGACGGATACGAATACGTGTTTCATCGTCTTGCTCCCTATCGCACAATGCGTGCAGTGAAATTTGCCGATGCGATCTTCGTTCCCCACGCAAACTCGATCACTCCATTCATCCCGCCGGTGTTTCTCACCGTCACGGTGAGCTCCTCTGCAAACGATGGCGCATCCTTGAGCGACATCGGGATCCTCGCCGCATCACGAGACTTGTCATACTCCGTGCCCCATTGACCCGTCTGTTGATTCATGATCAAAAACGTCCCACCAGTGGTGTGTTGAATGAACAGGGAATACATGCCGGGTGAAATAGTACCACTGCCGCCATGCTCCAAGGTCCGCGTCGTAAAGAGATGCGTGGCATCGTTCGCCCCGGCCCGCCACACCGAATCGAACGGCACAAGCGTCCCACCCCACACCGTGCGGTCGCGTACCGACGGTCGCCCGTAGTCGATCAACACGATACCGCCCTGACCGAACGCACCGCGCGCCACGTCACGCGACGACAACACGCCCGTCGGCTTCACGGCCATCGCGAGTGCGGTCATGTCATAGGCCCCTGCGCCGCGGGCGGCCGTGGATTTGTTGGTCGTGCCACTGCCATCCACCGACAACAGCTTGCCATTCGCATCAAAGCGCAACACCATCGCATAACCACCGCCGCGGAGTCGCACCGCATCACCGCCCATTGTTGTGAACCCGGCATACCCCAGATTTCCCGTCAGACCGATCGCCGGCAGCGAA
>JANOPS010000422.1:0-11649 GCA_031421995.1 Gemmatimonadaceae bacterium | reverse complement strand
TTTCAACGATTGGACCTGAGCGTCACCCGCGACGGCACGGGGCGGCTTCATTGGCGACCCTACTTGTCGATCGTGAATGCGTACAATGCTCGCAACGTGTTCACGTATGTTTTCGACTACGCCAAAAATCCACCCAGCCGTACCACCTTCTCACAGTTTCCACTATTGCCAACGGTTGGAGTGGGCATTTCATGGTAACGAGCATGATGCACCGCGCGCGACTCGCCGTGACAGGCGTCGTGACGTTGTTGCTGGTTGCGGGATGCGAGCTGGCCGACGTCGCCGTCGCCACGCCGCGCCCGCGCGTGATCGTGCATGCGGTCCTCAACCCAGATGCCGTCGAGCAAGTGATTCTCCTGGAATCATCGCTGACGGGTCGCGTGTCGATCAATGACACGGTGCGTTTCGACCCGCTCGATCCCATCCGCACCGCTGGTGGAGAACCGATCAGCAACGCAGACGTACGATTACTCGATGCGCGCGATACCGTTGGCGTACGAGCCGTCGAAACGCGCGTCAGCGGTCGTGGCACCGGGCGCTACACGGTGTCGCGTCAGGCACTCACCGTGCTTCCTGGCGTGCGGTACCGCCTTCGCATCAGCACGGCCGACGGGTCCGTGGTGACGGGGGAAACGCTCGTGCCGTCGGCGCCCGCTGGCTGGGTGTACGGCGCCAACGAAATGCCGGTCGCGGCGAATCTGACACGCAATACCGATACGCTGCGTGTAAGCTGGCCGCCGGTTCCCGATGCGCGCACGTACGTGATCCGTGTGGAGACGCCAGATGGGCCGTGGTTTCTCTTCTCCGACTCGACGAAGTTTTTGCTTCCCGGGTCTTTGCGCAATTTCTTTACAGGCGGGTTGCCATCGGTGTGGTATCCAGGATTCGTGCAGTCACTGATCGTCACGGCTGTAGACAAGAACTCGTACGACTACAATCGCTCAGGCAACGATCCGTTTGGCGGGTCGGGACTGATCAGCAGTGTGCAGGGCGGGCTGGGGTTGTTCGGCAGTTCGCGATCACTGTTGCGACGAGACGTCGCGGTCCGCGATCTTGATCGCGCGCCAATCGATGCCACGTGGCTTGGCACGTCCGGCACAACGCCGGTGGAGATGGACCTCTGGCTCGAGACCGCAGGGCCGACAATCTCGTCCGTGAGCGGGAGCGTCCGCACGAGCGCCAACCGGTACGTCGTCGGCACGCTGCAGGGCGAAAGCATTCGCCTGATCACCCTCGCCGGTATCTCCCGACGCGATACCGTCTCGGCACTGGTCGGTCGCCTGGCGGGTGATTCAATTGTGGGAACCTATAACGCGCGCTTTTCAACCTCCGGACCGACGGTTTTCAGAAAACGTCCACGGGTGGCTGCCTCCGCGCCGTAGCGCCACGCTGTTCGTTTGTCCGCTTTGGCTTTCGCTTCCCGAGGAGCACCTGCGCTTCGGTACCCTGCACCCGAAGGAGATCTGCATGTTTCGCCAATTGTCCCACCGTGCCACGGCCGTCGCACTCGTATCGAGCGTCCTCGCATCGACCGTCCTCGCCACTGCAGCGTCGGCGCAGTCACCGGTGTTCAAGTCTTCCATGCACGACTATCGCGTCACGACGGTGGTCGATGGCTTGGTCAACCCGTGGTCCATGGCGTTTCTCCCAAGCGGCGATATGCTGGTCACGGAACGACCGGGCCGGTTGCGCATTGTTCGCAATGGCAAGTTGCTGCCGATACCCGTTGCTGGTGTGCCAGAGGTTTTTGCGCGCGGCCAAGGCGGATTACTGGATGTGGTGCCGCATCCGAACTTCGCCACCAACAAGTTCGTGTACATCAGTTACTCCAAGCCGCAAGCGGCAGGACAGTCCACGACTGCCGTCATTCGCGCGCGATTCGAGAATGACAAGCTGGCCGACGTGAAAGAAATCTTTCTTGCCGACACCAAGGGCGCGCCCGGCCACTACGGCTCGCGTCTTGCGCTCGACAAAGACGGCTTTCTGTTCATTACCGTTGGTGAGCGGCAAGTCGCGCCATCGGGAAATCTTGAGGCACATCCGGCGCAAGACATTACCAACCATCACGGCACCATCAATCGCATTTATGACGATGGACGCGTGCCCACTGACAACCCATTAGTCGATAAGCCCAACGCCAAGCCGGAAATCTGGAGCTATGGGCATCGTAATCCGCAGGGGCTGGTGATTCACCCCACGACGGGCGACATCTGGGCTACCGAACACGGTCCGCAGGGCGGCGATGAACTGAATCTCATCAAGCGCGGCGCAAATTACGGATGGCCCGTGATTGGCTTTGGCGTGAACTACGGATCTGGGAACATTATCCACAGCAGCACGCGCAAGCCGGGCATGGAACAGCCGGTCAACGTCTGGGTCCCGTCGATTGGCACGTCGGGCCTGATGCTTTATACCGGTGACAAGTTCCCCGCCTGGAAGGGCAGCCTGTTCGTAGGTGGCTTGGTTGGCGAGCAGTTGGTGCGCGTATCCCTTACCGGTCAAACGGCCCAGGTCGCGGACATTCTGGTGCGCAACCAAGGTCGCATCCGCGACGTTCGCCAAGGGCCCGATGGGCTGATCTATCTGGCGATCGAAAGCAGCAAGGGTGATCCCACGCCGATCGTTCGCCTTGAGCCCGTCGCGCGCCGTTAAGTCGCCGCCGCTACACGGCCTCCGCTACACGGCCTCCGCTACACGGCCTCCGCTACACGGCCTCCGCTATACGACCTCCGGTGTTTGCAGGGTCATCGACTCTGCAAACACCGGTGACATCAGTCCCTCGCGGGATCGACCGTGCGGATCCTGGTTGGCGCGAATGTCGTTGACCATCTCGAGTGCGGTGCGGTGACATGGTGGCATGACGATGCTGCTTTCGCCCAGCGGCGTCACGCGACTGCCCCAACGCACCAACAGCGCGCAAAAGGTCAGACCGCCACCGAAGGCCGGCATCAGCAGCAAACTGCCGGGCTTCACGCGGCCCTCACGGAGCGCCGCAACAAGACTGACGGGAACCGTGGCGGCGCTCATGTTGCCGTACTTGTGCACAGTCACCATGACCTTGTCCATCGGCACACCGGCGTGCTTGGCTACGGCTTCAATGATTCGCAGGTTGGCTTGATGGGGAACGACGAGATCGATGTCGTCTGCGGTCACGTTGTGCTCGCGCATGACCCGTTCAGCGGCGCCAGCCATTCCCTGTACGGCGCGCTTGAAGATCACCTGCCCGTCGAAGTCCCAGAGCATGTCGCCAAAGACGATCTTGCGGCCGGAGTACGCCGTGCCCATGCCCCGCACGCGCAGGCTCTGCCGCGCCTCGGCATCGCAACCGAGGACCGTGCCAATCACGCCCTCCTCGTTGTCGGTGGCTTGCAGAACGACCGCCGCGGCGCCATCGCCAAACAGCACGGCGACGTTGCGATTGCTCCAGTCCATGTATCGACTGATGAGCTCGACGCCGATCACCACGGCGTTACGCACCACGCCGCTCTGAATCATCGAGGTCGCCGTCGACAGCCCGTATAGAAAACTCGTGCAGGCGGTATTGATGTCCATCGCCGCCGCGTGCGTGGCACCAAGCGCCACTTGCACGCCGGACGCGCTGTTCGGTACGGCCTCTTCGTTGCTGCATCCGCCGTATACAATCAGGTCCACGTCGGCGGGATCCAGGCCCGCGCACGCGAGCGCGCGTGAGGACGCAATCGTCGCCATCTCGATGGCAGAGATGTGCGATACACGCCGCTCCTTCATCCCCGTGCGCTGCGTGATCCATTCGTCGGACGTCTCAAGAAACGTCGACAGGTCATCGTTGGTCAGCACGGCGGGCGGGAGCGCTTCGCCCCAGCCGGTGATGGCCGCATGCGAGTGTGAAGGCATCGAGAAGTGTTCGGAAGGGAGGGGGCGCATCGTGCCGGCGTTCGGTTGGCGCCGACGATTAGGCGCCCACAATTTGGCGCCCACGATGCGAGATGGGTGGATGCTACATCTTGTGCGTCGACAACAACAAGCTGGTTTCGGAGTTGGAGATCCCTTTGATCGTGCGAATGCTGCGCAGCACTTCGTCAAAGGCCTCGAGACTTTGCGCGCCGAGTTCGGCGACAATGTCCCAACGCCCGTTGGTGGTGTGCAGTGCGCGAACGTCGGGATACCCTCGCAGCGCCTTGAGGATCGCGTCAGACCGATCTCCCTCAACGCTGATCAACATGATCGCACGCACACGATGCTCGGCGACTTCCGACGTGGTACGCACGGTGAAGCCAAGCAGGATGCGCTGGGCGACCAAACGATCAATACGATTTTGCACTGTGCCCCGAGAAACGCCAAGCTGTTTGGCGATTTGGGCCACCGACATGCGGGCGTCGTCGCGCAGCAGCGCGATCAGTCGAAGATCTTGAGTATCCATGGCTTAAACCCAGCGATTGAGCAAAACGGCAGGAATGGCTGACAAAAAGCATCAAATGGTAACGAAATGTAGCAAGTATTGCGCTTGTTGCTACCGCCGGTTGGGTCCAAATTCCACTCATGCTTCAGGCAACCCTTGATCGCCCGCTCAGTCATGCCCCCTCGACGGCCCCGACGCGTCGACCCACGTCCACCAGGTCCACACGATCGGTCGAGCTGATCGGCGTGCCCATGGACCTCGGCGCCAGTCGCCGCGGCGTGGACATGGGGCCGTCGGCCATGCGCCTCGCCAATCTGGCCGAACGCCTCGTTGGCCTTGGGCATCTCGTCAGCGATGCTGGCAATGTCTCTGTCCCCGATCGCAGCGAGCTGCCGGAGTCTCCCGCCGACCGCCTCTCGGCGATTACCGCCGTCTGCGCCGAACTCGCGATTCGGACCGCGCACGCGGTGCAGCGCGGAGTCTGTCCGCTGGTGCTGGGTGGTGATCATTCGTTGGCGGCCGGCTCGGTGGCAGGGACAGCGTCGGCGCTCGCTGAGCGCGGCGACCGCGTTGGTCTGATATGGCTGGACGCCCATGCCGATCTGAATACGCCACAGAGCAGTCGCAGCGGCAATGTGCACGGGATGCCAGTGGCCCATCTCCTTGGCTTGGGCGACGCGCGGATGGCGCGGCTGTCGGCGATGTATCCGGCAGTACTGCCGGAGCACCTAGTGTACGTCGGCCTCCGCGATCTTGACGACGCGGAGAAAGCGATGATCGTCGAACGCGGGTTGCACGCCTTTACGATGCGCGACATCGATGAGCGTGGGCTCCGCGCGGTGATGGACGAAGCGGTGGCGATTGCCACGAAAGGCACTGGTGGCGTGCATGTGTCCTGCGACGCGGATTGGATTGATCCGGCGGAGGCCCCCGGCGTCGGCACGCCCGTGCGTGGTGGCGCGACGTTGCGAGAAGCGCACCTGGCCATGGAGATCATTCATGACTCCGGCGCGATGGTGGCGATGGACTTGGTCGAGATCAATCCGATTCTCGATCGTCATAATCAGACAGCCGAGTTGGCCGTCGACTTGATCGCGAGCGCCTTTGGGCGCCGCATTCTTTAGGAGCGATGCTGATGACGATGCTGATGACGATGCCGATGCCGGTCGACCAACATGAAGCCATTGAGCCGACGCACCACGTCACCGACGAGCTGATCGCTCGCGAGGAGGAGTGGGGTGCGCACAACTACCACCCCCTGGATCTGGTGATTGCCAGTGCTGCTGGCGCGTGGGTGACCGACGTCGAGGGACGACGCTACCTGGATTGCCTCAGCGCGTACTCGGCGGTGAATCAAGGCCACTGTCATCCGCGCATTCTCGCCACACTGATCGAACAGGCCGCACGCGTCACGCTCACCTCGCGCGCCTTCCGCAATGAACAACTCGGGGCGTTCTGCGAGGAACTCGCCCGGCTGGCGCAGATGGACATGGTGTTGCCGATGAACACCGGCGCGGAGGCCATTGAAACGGCGATCAAGGCCGCCCGGCGGTGGGGCTATCGCACGAAGGGCATTGCCGACGGGCAGGCGACCATCATTGCGTTCGAGAACAATTTCCACGGGCGCACGACGACCATCGTGGGGTTCAGCTCGGAACCTGCATATCGCGCGGACTTCGGCCCGTTTGCGCCAGGCTTTGTGCTGGTGCCATTTGGTGACATCGAGGCGGTTCGCGCGGCGATGACGGCAAATACCTGCGCCGTACTGATCGAACCCATCCAATGCGAGGCCGGTGTGCTGATGCCTCCAGACGGATTCTTGCAGGCACTGTCGGCGTTGTGCAAAGAGCAGCAGGTGCTCTTGATTGCCGATGAAATTCAAACCGGCCTTGGGCGCACTGGTCGCTTGTTTGCGTGCGATCACGAGCAGGTGAAACCAGATATGTACGTGCTTGGCAAGGCGCTGTCGGGGGGGTTCTATCCCGTGTCGGCCGTGGTGTCGAGTCGCGAGGTGCTTGGCGTGTTTGGCCCGGGTTCGCACGGTAGCACCTTTGGTGGCAATCCGCTGGGGTGCGCGGTGGCCAGAACCGCGCTGCAGGTGCTGCAAGACGAACGGCTCGTCGATCGTTCGGCCGAACTTGGTGATTGGTTTCTGCAACAGATTCGCACGCTGCAGCATCCGTGTATCAAGGCCGTGCGCGGGCGAGGTTTGATGATCGCGATCGAGCTGCATGAACCGGCCCGTCGGTGGTGTGAGGCGCTCAAAGAACGCGGCATGCTCTGCAAAGAGACCCACGACGTCGTGATCCGGCTCTCGCCGCCGCTGGTGGTGAGCCGAGCGGATCTCGAGTGGGCCGTTGCCCAGCTGCGCGCCGTTTTCCTGAATACGTAGCGCGCGCCAGTAATGTGACACCCGCCGCACGCCCCGTTCGTTGGTGTGCGGCGGACGAAGCGAGCTAAGTGACGTGTAATGAACAACTTGGAATGTGACTTTCCGAGCGCTGGAGATGGGCCCGCAGCGTGACGATCCGGCCGGATGGTGGTCTTTGTGATAGTTGAGCGGCCCTGCACGGGCCGCGTACCCGTCACGTCACCATACCGTCTGTACTATGCCCATTGGGTGTTTCCCCACTCTTGTCACGCGTGCCATTGTAACGCGTGCCGTTATAACGCGTGCCGTTGTAACGCGTGCCGTGCGCGCGATCGCGTCTCGCACCCTTGCTGCGTCAGCGCGCGTGAGACAACGCGCACGACGCTTCGGCGTCATCGCCGCAAGCGTGGCCGTGAGCGCAGCTGCACCGCTCACCGCGAGCGCGCAAGTCGATCTGGTGCTGAACGTCAATGATGCGCCAGACCCCGTGCCGCGCACCGGGCTCGTGACCTACAGCGTGGTCATCTCGAACAACGGCGGGACGACGGCGACCGGTGTGACCTACACGATGAACGTCCCTGCGAATACGACGTATGGCGGCTTCACCGTTGGCAATGGCGCGTCCTGCGGTGGTATGACGGTCAATCAGGCGGGCCCTGGCGTGATCAACTGCACGGCGCCAAACGTCGGCGTCAGCACGACGGCGAACTTCTCGATTTTCCTGCGACTGAATGCGATCGGTGTTACCACCGTCACCTCGTCGACGGCCTCATCGGCGGGCGATGTGGATTTGGGGGATAATGAAGTCACCAACAGTACGACCGCTGCTGCCGGCGCGGACTTCAGTGTGTCGCTGCGCGCTCCCACGACGATTCCGTCAGGGAGCACCGTCAACTACGCCTTGACCGTTCGCAACGCCGGCCCTGATGCCGCCAGCGTGCTGCGCGTGCAGTTCCCGATACCGACGGGGTTTGCGCAACAGGGAGCGCTTCCGTCCGGCTGCTCGACCGCCAGCAATATCATTACGTGCAACGTTGCCGGCCCGATCGCGTCCGGAGACAGCGTTGTGGTTGGCAACATTCCCGGCAAGATCGTCGCGGGAAACGGGAGTACCGTCTCGGGTACCGCGAGTGTTGCGTTACAAGCCGGCGCACCGGCGCTCACGCCGCAGGACCCGAATACCGCGAACAACAGCTTCCCGTTGAACATCGTCGTCGATCCAGGCTCGGACCTCCGACTGACGAAGGCGCGCAGCACCGCGGCTCCGCTCTTCATCGGCAATGCGTTCACCTTCATCCTCACCGCGGCCTATGACGGGGATAGCCCCTCCGGGTTGACCATCGTCGATACGGTCCCGGCGAATTACACCATTGGCGCCCTCGCCACCCCACAAAACGGGTGGGCCTGCGCTCGCACAGGGCAGGTGGTGAGTTGCACGCGCGGCAGCGGCGTGTCCGCGGGGCTCAATCAATCGCTCGGCACCATCTCCATTCCCGTCACTGTCGCATCGGCGGGCGTGGCCGTTACTAATCGCGCGCATATCGCGTCGGCGTCACCGACCGATCCGACACTCTCCAACAACGTCGGATCCGATGGTGGTGTCACGCTGCAAACACCAGCCGCCGATCTGTCGCTCACCAAGGCCGGACCCAATCCGGCACTGGTCGTCGTCGGCTTGCCATTTACCTGGACACTGACGGCGCGGAATGGCGGCCCATCGGTGTTCTTCGGCGACATGATCATCACCGAGTCTATTCCAGCCGGCATTTCGATCAACAGCTATACGCTGAACGGGTGGAGCTGCGACGTGCCGGCGCCGTTCGCGGGCCCGCAAACCGTGGTCTGTACGCGCAACTACGCGATCGGCGCACCCCTTGGCGGAAGCACCAATGCGCCGGCGCTTGTGTTGAACGCCACCGCAACCGCCACGGGCCTGCTGACGAACGCCGCGGTGCTCACGAGCGCGAACGCCAACGCCAGCGATCCGGGTCTCGCCAACAACTCCACAACACACTCGGTCACCGCCAGCTTGAATGGCAACGCGGCCGACCTCCGCCTGATCAAGACGGTGGACTCGACGACGATTGCCGCGGGCAACATCCTGACGTACGCGATTGAGGTGATCAACGACAGCTCGGGGACGGCAAGCAACGTGCGGGTGACCGACGTGCTGTCGTCCTTGATCAATGCAGGGTCCGGTCCCATCGGACAGGGCTTTGTGAGCGCCATCGTCAGTCGGCAAGGTGTGGCCGGTGCAGGGATCGTGTGTAATCCCCCCACTGGCAGTGGAACAACACTCACGTTGACCTGCGATCTTCCCACGTTGCCCGTCTGTACCGTCGGCGTGGATTGCCCGGTGCTATCCGTCGCCATCCGTCCCGGTGGCAACGGTGGCACGCGCACCAATACCGCGAGCGTGCTGTCGTCATCAACCGCCGATCACAATCCCGGCAACAACTCGGGATCGGTGTCGAACACGATATCGCCGCGGGCCGACGTCACGATCACCAAGTCCGGCACACCAAACCCGGTGGCGGCGGGACAGCCGTTGACGTACACGGTCACGGCGTTGAATAACGGGCCGAGTCAGGCGCTGAACGTGACGGTGAATGACACGTTGCCGCTCGGCGTGCGATTTGTCTCCGCGGTGCCGTCGACTGGCAGCTGCAGCGCGACGCCAACGATCAACTCGGTGACGACCGTCGGAAACCGGTTGATCACGTGCAATCAGGGCACGATCGCGTCTGGTGCGCAGCAAACGCTGACCATCATCGTGCGCCCGACGACCAGCACCCGCAGCACCTCGGTGGTCAATGTTGCCACGGTGTCGACAACCTCCATCGAACCGCTCTCCCCAGGAGATACCAACAACGTCGTGTCGCGGTCGATCGCTGTCTCGAATCCGACATTAGACCTCTTGGTGAACAAGGAAGACACGATCGATCCGGTGTCCGTGACCGAAAACACGGTGTACCGATTGATCATGTCGAACGTGGGGCCGTCCGACGCCGAAAACGTGGTGCTTACCGACACGATGCCCGCCGCGGGCCTGAGCTATCAGTCGCACGTGTATGCCAACGGCACCTGTTCAGTGGTCCCCACGGTTGGCACCGTTGGCGGTGTCCTCGTGTGCTCTCGCGCGCGTCTTGCTGCGGGTACGACCGACACGATGTTCGTGACCATGGCTGGCGTGGCCAAAGGGATCTATCAGAATATCGCCAGAATTTCGTCAGATGAAACGGTGCTCGGATTCGAGGGCGTGAATACCGGCAACAACCGGTCAACGCAGAACACCACGGTGCGCACGCGAGCCGATGTGCAGGTGGTGAGCAAGACGCCCTCTGCCCCCAGCGTCGCCGTTCGCCGTCCATATACATGGGTCATCCGGATCCGAAACAATGTGGGTGCGGGGTTGGCCGAAGCCGATACGGTCCGGGTCACCGATACGTTACCCGCAACGATGGAGTTAACCGGCACACCGACGGTGTCGGTGGTCAGCGGGTCGGCGTCGGAGAGCACCTGTACCGGTGCCAGCGCGCAGACGCTGTTCACCTGCAGCCTGGGTACGATAAGCAGCGGTGCCGAGGTGGACATCACCGTGCCCGTGCGCAACCTGTCGATGCCCGTGGGCGGAACAAGCACCAACACCGCGCGTGTGCGTACGTTCTCGCTGGACGTCGATGGCTCGAACAACATCAATACCGGCGTGGTGACTGCCACGGGTGCGAGCCTCAGCGGATTGGTCTATCGCGATTTCAACAACGACGGCGTGACGGATGCCACCGACACGGGCATCGGTAGCGTGGGCATGTCGCTCATCGGCACCGCCTTCGACGGCGCACCGCTGACCTTCACGACGACCACCGTGGTCAACGGCACGTACCAGTTCCTCGGCATTCCCGAGGGGACGTACACGGTGCGGCGCGGCACCGTCTCCGAGCTGTTCTTGAATGTTGGACAACAGTCTGCGGGAACCAGCGCAGGCGTAGCAACCACGGTGCCGGATATTTCAGGTGTCGCACTCGCCGAGAACGCCACCGCGACGCTGTACCGCTTTGCGATGGTCCCGATCCCACGACTTGGCATCGCCAAGCGCGTCGTGGGGACGCCGACGGTCAATGCGGACGGCTCGCTGACTGCTGTCCTGCGAATCGGTGTCCGCAACTTCGCGTTGGAGGCGATGAACAGCATCACCATCAGCGATACGTTGACCGGTTCGTCACCAAAGTTCGGCGTCTTCGTGGCCGGTGGAACGGCGGCCGCGCTGACGGCGGGCCGCTATACCATCAATGCCGCGCCGTCAATCGTGGGCTCATGCACGAGCGCGACGCCAACGGCCGCCTTTGACGGCGACGCCACCGCGCAGTTCGCGCAGATTGCGTCGCTTGCTGCAGGCGGCACGTGTGAGTTCGATGTCTCGCTGCGTTACCAGCCCACCAATCCGCTGCCGGTCGGCAACTACACCAATCAGGCGTTTATCACGGGTACGGGTGCACTCTCCGGTCGCGTCGAGAACGATCGTTCGCAGGACGGCGCCAGCACCGATCCGGACGCGGACGGGAACCCCGGCAACAACGACGTTCCAACACCGCTCAACGCCGTGTTGGCTGCGGACGTGACGACAGCGGTGACGTTGCCTGGCACCGTGGCCGCCGGGCAGCCGGTGACTGGAACGATTCGCTTCTCGAATCTTGGGCCGTACGACGCGCAAGCCGTTGGCTACACGCTCACCATGACGGCCAATCTCGGCGTCGTGACATTCGGGAATCTCCCTACTGGCGCGACGGCGACGTACAACACCTCCACTGGCGTCGTCACGTTCACCGGTATGCCGACGGTGTTGACGCCAGCGCAGATTGCCTCGGGCAACGGGACCACACCGATCACCGTGGCATGGATA
>JANOPS010000421.1:0-4508 GCA_031421995.1 Gemmatimonadaceae bacterium | reverse complement strand
TGCTGGCGGCGCGACGCGAGGCCGCCGACGCCAAGGAGCAGCTCGAATCACGGAAGCTCATCGAGCGCGCCAAAGGGTTGCTGATGCGCCGTACCGGCAGTACCGAGCAGGAGGCGTACCGCATCATGCAACGCAGCAGCCAGGATCGATCCGTGCGCATGGTGGATATCGCGCGCGCCGTGATCGACAGCGAGCCCGGCGCGAAGCCCTAGCGCTATCCTGCGCGGCCCCCCAAAGGTCAGTGCGACACCGGGCGTCCCGGTGTCGGACCGGCCACCTGCTTGACCAACTCGTACAAAAAACTGAGCCCGTCGTAATACGACTTGACGCGCAGCTTTTCGTCGCGACCATGAGCGTTGGTTTCGCCGGGTGCCGAGAAGATGCCACTCACGCCATAGGTCGGAATGCCCGCCGCGCGCAAAAACCGCCCATCGGTCGCGCCGGTCGACATGGTCGGGATCACCGGCACATCGCCGAACATCTTCTTGGTGAGCGCGGTGGTCGCCGACAGCAACGTCGGGTCGATCGGCGCCGGCTTGGCGCCGTAGACCTCACGGTTGTTGACGCGCAGCACGACGGCGACTGACGAGTCGCTGATAATCCGCACCAATGACGCCCGCACTTGTTCCGAGGTCGACGTCGGGGCGATCCGGCAGTTGATGTTGGCGGTCGCCGTCTGTGGGAGCGCGTTGTCGGCATGTCCGGCCGCGAGCCGCGTGGCGACGCAGGTGGTCCGGAGCATCGAGGCGTACCGCGGGTCTTTTGAGATCGTCGCCGCCGCCGCCAGATCCTTCTCGTTCGCGACGATGGCCTTCATGGCTGTCGCCAGTGAGGGCATTTCCACTTTGGCCGTTTGCGCGAAGAACGGACGCGACACATCGTTGAGTTCAACCGGGAACGTATACGCCTCAATACGCCCGACGGCCTTCGCCAGCGAGTAGATCGCGTTGTCCTTGCGCGGAACACTGGAGTGTCCACCAGAATTCAGCACGGTCAGCGAGTAATTGACCGGCACTTTCTCCGCCGCCTGGATCGAGTGGAAGAAGGGTTTGTCGTCCTGCAGCGTGCCGCCTCCACCTTCGTTGATCGCGTACGCCGCATCAAGCATCGGCTTGTGATTCGCGAGCAACCACGCGACGCCGTTGTTCGGACCTCCCTCCTCGTCGGCCGTCAGAGCGAGAATCAGGTCGCGCTCCGGCACCCACCCCTCCTTCTTGTAGCGCAGCAGGTTGGCCACGAACATCGACGCCATCGACTTATCATCGGCCGTGCCGCGTCCCAGGAAGTACCCGTTCTCTTCCACCAACACAAAGGGATCGCGAGGCCAGTCAGCGCGTAGCGCCGCGACAACGTCCAAATGCGCCAACAGTAAGATCGGCTTCCCCTGACCTCGGCCACGATACCGAACAATCAGGTTCTGTTTCGTGGGCTTGTCTGGCGGGCCCACCAGTTCGACATCCGCGGCCGGAAAGCCAGCCGCACGGAAGCGCACCGCCATTGCTTCGGCGGCTTTGGTCACCGAGCCCACAGAGTCGACAGTGTTGATCTCCACGAGCTCCTTGTAAATCGCGCGTGCTGCCTGTTGTTCGGCTGTGAGTGTGGTTGGCGCGCCCGGCGCACTGAACCGCGGCTGGGCCATCAGCGGGGCCGACATGAGCAGCGCGCCGCAGACGGCGAGGGGTAGGGAGCGGCCGGGCAAGGATCCAATCGAAGGGCGCATAAAGACCGAAGCTGGGGGAGCAAAACCGAAGCGATCAGCCGAAGCTATCATCTCGCTCGGCGGCGTCAACCAACTCAACGTGAGTCGCGTCGGGCGCGTTGCCATTTCAGGTGCGCGGCTCCATGCTCCTTCTTGGGTGCCTGCGCGATGATGTCCGCGCCCACCGCTCGATTCCCACTCCCCTTTCCAGACCTCACGTGACCCGTTCGCGTCGCGACTTTCTGAAGGCATCGGCCGCGGTTGCTGCCGGAAGCCTCGTGGTTGGCCAACCGCTCTCTGCCGCTGGGTTTTCGTACGGACCCATCGATCGGCCTTCGATCGATGATCCGGCGATCAAGGCCCTTATGCAATACGCCCTCGATGTGGCCAAGTCCGGAGGGGCCTCGTACGCGGATGTACGCGTCTCCGCGCGACGGCAGCAGAACGTCAACGTGCGCGATCGCATCGTGCTTGGCGTGAGCGACACCGACACCTTTGGCATGGGCGTCCGCACCTTGGTTGACGGCGCGTGGGGGTTTGCCGCGACCAGCCTGCTTACGCGCGATGCGATCGCCGGAATTGCCCGGGCCGCAACTGATCAAGCCAAGGCGAATCGCGCCAGTCAGTTGCGACCGGTCGTGCTGGCCCCGACGCCCGGGAATCAGGTGGGCGAGTGGAAGAGCCCGATCACCACCGATCCGTTTACCGTCGCGATCCCCGACAAAGTGTCGGTGCTGCTTGCGGCCACCGAAGCGGCGCTCAAGGTGAAGGGCGTACGCACCGCCAACGCGTCCATGTTCTTCTTGCGCGAAGAGAAGACGCTGATGACCAGCGATGGCTCGTACATCGTGCAGACGATTTATCGCACGTCGCCCTCGTTGTCAGTGACCGCCGTGTCCAGCGACTTCACGGACTTTCAGTCGGTGGCCAGCAACGACATCGCGCCGAAAGGACTGGGATACGAGCACGTCCTCAACGCCAAGCTGGCCGAACGCGCCCCGCAGTACGCCGAGTGGGCGGTGGAGAAGTTGAGTGCCAAGCCCGTAGAGCCGGGACGCTATGATCTGTTGCTTCATCCGTCGAATTTGTGGCTCACGATTCACGAGGTCATCGCGCATCCCACCGAATTGGACCGCGCGCTGGGCTTCGAAGCCAACTACGCGGGCACCAGCTTTGTCGCGCCGCCGGAGAAAGTGCTCGGCAAGCTCAAGTACGGCACACCGCTCATGAACATCGTCGGGGATCGCGATCAGGCGGGATCGCTGGGCGCCATTGGTTGGGACGACGAAGCGGTCAAGCCGGTGAAGTTCGACATCGTGAAAGACGGCATCTTCGTGGACTATCAAACCACGCGCGAGCAAGCGACGATGATGTCTGACTACTACAAGTCGGTCGGGAAGCCGGTGCGCAGCTACGGCTGTTCGTATGCGCAGAGTTGGGCGGATGTGCAGTTCCAACGAATGCCCAATGTGAGCTTGCAGCCTGGCAAAAATGACGATACGTGGGAAAGCATGATCGCAAAGATGGACAAGGGCGTGGCCATCATTGGCGACGGCTCGTTCTCGATCGATCAACAGCGCTACAACGGCCAGTTCGCCGGTCAGGTGTTTTATGAGGTGAAGGGCGGCAAGATCGTGGGCATGCTGAAGGACGTGGCGTACCAATTCCGGACGCCCGATTTCTGGGGCGCGCTGAAAGCGATCGGCGGACCGCGAAGCTATGAGTTGGGCGGGGCGTTTGGCGACGCGAAAGGACAGCCCGGACAGTCCAACTCGGTCAGTCATGGGTGCGTGCCGTCCCTCTTTGGTCAAGTCAACATCATCAACACCGGGAGGCGCGCATGAGTTCGATAGCCCCTTCGTCGCTCTTTGCGCCGGTCAATATCCTCTCGCGCGCCGAGGCGCAGGAAATCGCGCAGCGCGTTTTGCGAAACTCGCCCGCTGAAGAAACACGTGTCAACATCAACAGCTCCGCGCGTGCCGATACACGCTTTGCGCTCAATCAAGTGACCACGTCGGGTGAGAATCGCGATACGACGGTCACCATCACGGCCATTATCGGGAATCGCAGCGCCAGTGTCACCACCAATCGACTCGACGACAAGTCGTTGGCCGAAGCAGCGAAACAGGCGAACGACATTGCCAAGCTCGTGCCGCCCAATCCGGAGTACATGGCGGAACTTGGCGCGCAGGCGTATCCCCCGGTTCGCGAACGCGTGATGAGCATGCCAACGCCCGCGGAACGTGCGGCGGCGGCGAAGCGCGTGACCGAGCTTGCGCGAACCAACGACTTGGTCGCCACCGGCTTTATTGAATGCCGAGCAGGGGCGACGGCGCTCGCCAATTCCCGCGGACTGTTTGCCTATGATGCCAGCGCGAACGTCACGATGACGGCGACGGTGCGTTCACCTGATGGCACAGGGTCTGGCTGGGCGTGCAGTGACGGCACGTCGTTCGCCGAGCTGGATGCGGAACAGGTTGCTCGCACTGCGGTCGAGAAAGCCAAGACGTCACGCAATCCGGTCGCGATCGAGCCAGGGCGATACACCACGATTCTTGAGCCCACGGCGGTTGGAAACCTGGTGCAGCTGATTGCCGGTGCGATGCAGGCGCGCGCTGCAGATGAAGGGCGTTCGTTCTTCTCCAAGGCCGGCGGCGGCAACAAGCTCGGGCTCAAGGTGGTAGACGAGCGCGTCACGCTGCTCACGGATCCCGAGGACAGCCCGAGCACGAATGGCGGCTACGACCAGGACGGCATGCCGCTCGAGAAAGTTGTGTGGATCGAGAACGGCATCGTGAAGAACCTCAAC
>JANOPS010000420.1:0-6824 GCA_031421995.1 Gemmatimonadaceae bacterium | reverse complement strand
GTCTTGCCATCGGTTACGATGACCTTGGCGTTCGGGCTGCTGGCCAGTTCGCGAAACGCCTCGATGGATTGATACGAAATGATGGACGGCGTCAGTCCTTGCGCGATGATCGCCCACGCGTCGCGGATACCCGTGGCTTCGATGGTCCGCCGCTCGGCCTCCTGCCTTTCGCGGTCCAGCACGAAGCGCATCTGCTCCGACCGTTGCTCGGCCTCGAGCTTTGCTTCGATCGCGCGGGCCAGATCAGACGGCAGTTTGATGCTCTTGAGCAGGACGTTCTCGACTTCGAATCCTCGCGGACCGAGCACGGCCATCATCTGCGTTTTGATGGCCGTCTCGATACCGATACGCGTACCCGAGTGCATGTCCTTCGCCATGTAGCGCGCAGAAACGTCGGCCGCTGCAGAGCGAAACACCGGAATAATGACGTCATCCTCGTAGCGCACGCCGCTTGCCTGCAGAATCTGCGCAATTTGATCAGGCTTTGCGCGATAGAGGATGGACACCTCTGCCGCCACGTTCAACCCTTCGCGCGTCGGCATTTCCAATCGCACCTCGCGATTCACGATACGCGATGGCACGCGGAGTACGGAGTTCACGCCCGGGATCACGAATTGCGCGCCTGGCTGCAACGGGCCGCTGGTGACGCGTCCAAACCTTGTCTTCACACCGATCTCATCCTGACGCACGGTGGCACAGCCGCTCAGGCTTGCCACACCGACCGCCGCGATCAGCCACCGTCGAGCTGGAGGGGTCGGCACACGCTTGGTGGATCGTACAATACTCGACATACGCAACTCCATCATCAGGACTGGCGAAGCGCGAGTGACTTCTGGGTTTCGCCGCGGTGATTGCCGTGGCGGTGCGAAGGTCTCGTACAGGCCACGTTGCGGATGCAATCGTGGGGCCCAGCCGATCCGTGCGCTCCCGCTAACGCAGTGTTGACGAATCGACCGCACGAACGCCTGTTCGCGGCACTACTCCCCTTCTTCCTGAAGCATAGCAGGCTTTTTCTCTATGAGTACCGTGCGACTCATTGATTGTCTCGCAGTATGACATTCAGCGCACTACCGCGCCGTTTCACCAGCTGTCGCGTCCCGGTACTCGTCGCCTCACGCGCCGGTCGTTAATACCCTATGGGGCCGATGCGAAACAAACCCCACGGCCACGGTGCGGCGCCTGGCTCGGTCCCGTCCAAGTACCATTCGGTGTATCGACGATCGCTCGGCGTGGACGCGTCCGCCGGTTTTCCCGTCGTGCGATCGAGCTCGACGCCGATCACGCCTGGCGGTGGTGTCCACGCGCCACTGCCCCGCGTGCCGTAGATGTCGGCGAGAATGTGCCCCGCGATGGGTGCTGCAAGCGTCCCTCCCGCAGCACCAGGCGCGATCATGGCTGGCTTGTCGAAGCCAATCCACACGCCGGTGACGTACTCGGGTGTCATGCCGACGAACCAGACGTCCGCGTTGTCGTTGGTGGTTCCCGTCTTACCAGCGACCAGTACGCGAGACGGCACCAGGCGACGCAATGCGGTCGCGGTGCCCCGCGTCACGACATCCTGCAGCATGTCTCGCACGATGAACGCAATGCGAGGATCCATCGCGGGCTGCGGCGTCGCTGCTGGTGGCGTGAAGACCGCTCGACCACTGCGATCCTCGATGCGGGCAATGAAGCGCGGCTCGACCGCCACGCCCCCGTTGTCGAAGGTCGCGTAGGCGGCGACGAAGTCCAACGGCTGCACCACCGACGCTCCGAGTGCGCTGGATGGGTAGAGCGCGATCGGTGCGCGAAGCCCCGACCGACGGGCCAACGCCGCCACCGAATCCATGCCAACTCCCATCGCCAGTTGCACGGCCACCGGGTTGCGTGATCGCGTGAGGGCGTCGCGCATGGTGAGTGCTCCGAGAAACGCGTTGTCGGCATTCTCAGGGCGATAGGTCTGTCCATTCGGCAAGCGAATCGCGAGGGCCGTATCGGCGACCATCGTGCTCGCGGTCATCCCCTGTGACAGCGCTTGCGCGTACACAAACGCCTTAAACGACGAGCCGGGCTGACGATTGCCGTCGATGGCGCGGTTAAAGGACGACCGCGCAAAATTGCGGCCGCCAACCAAGGCACGCACGTCGCCGTTCACGGGATCGATCACGATCGCCGCCCCTTCGAGGCAGGCCTGGACTTTGGCGGCCGGCTTGCCGAGCGAGTCGGCGCCACGCAGTCCAGCGCAGGGAACGCCGCGGAATCCAGGTCGCGCTTCGATCTCGTCCAGACCGCTGGACACCGCGCGCTGGGTGATGGTCTGTATCGCAGGATCGATGGTGGTGTGGATGCGATACCCTCCTTGCCCAACCAACACACCGGCCCGCTCCGCCTGCACGCGTACCACGTCAATGACCCACGGCGCGTTAGTCTCGCGCGGTGTCGCGGTAGCAACCGGCATCTTCTGCGCGGTGTTGCGCTGATTCGCGGTGATGTAGCCCTGTTCAGCCATTAACGCGAGCACCGTATTGCGGCGCATGCGGTTGCGGTCGGGGAACCGTGCCGGATCGTACTGAACCGGACTCTTGGGCATCGCCGCGAGCGACGCAGCCTCGGCGAGCGTGAGCTCGGCCGCCCCCTTCGCGAAGTACTGTCGGGCCGCCATCTCGACGCCGTACGCGCCGCGACCAAACGAAATCTGGTTCAGAAACGCCTCAAGGATCTGCTCCTTGTTGTAGTGCTTCTCCATCTCTCGCGCCGCCTGCTGTTCACGCAACTTGCGACCGATCGATCGATCGCGACGATCGATGAGATCAGGATGCATGTTCCCGACGAGCAGCTGTGTAATGGTGCTCGCTCCTCGGACGTCGCCTTGCACGGCGTCCTTCAGCGCGCCGGCAATGCCCACGAGATCGACACCATCGTGCTGATAGAACCGTTTGTCTTCCACGGCCACGAAGGCTAGTCCCACGTACTTGGGCAGCGACCGGAGCGATACATTCAGACGCCGTTCCTTGCCGAGCATGCCGATCATGGAGCCGTCGCGGCCGAGCACCAGCGAGGCTTGCGGCGGGGTGATGATCTGCCACGCTTCGACGGGCGACTGCGGCATGGCGACGGGCTTCGTGGGCTGCGCGAGGGCGCTGGTGTTGCCCGTCACAGCAATGAGCGTGACCGCGACAAACGCGCGGCCGAGTCGCAGAGTCGCGCGGTGGCACAAGGCAAGGTGTTGGCTATTCCGTACCATCAGTGACACTGAGAAGTTGGCGCAATCGGCGTGGGCGCGGCGCGGAGAGAGAGGCGAAGAGGAATATTACCCCGAAGGGCGCGCGAAGGCGTCAGCACGTTCGCTCACCGTTCGACGGGGCGACGCCAGACGACGCACGTGGTCCCACGCACGTGCCGCAGCGCGACCGACTTCGCCAGTGCATTGAGCGCCTGAAAGACACCGATCGCGTGCGCTTCCCCGGCATAGTCGTGCCAGACAACCAGCCCACCGTGCTTGACCATCTTCATGGCCTTGTACGAATCACTTTCGACGTACGAGCGCGCATGTGACCCATCAACAAAGACGAGGTCTGCCCAATCGTGCCATGGTGTCTCGTCGAATTGCTTGCTGTCGCCGTAGAGCTGGGTGATGGCGTCTGCCGCCGCGGTGCCGGAATACAGGAAGTCGACAAACGACGATTCCTCGAGCGCGAAGCGCGTGTCGATCGCGGTGTCACCTTCAGCCAGGGCATAGTCGCTGTGCTGCGCTGGCGAGAGCGTGAGCGTGACGACCCGTGCGCCCGCCATGGCGTTGCGGCTCCAGAGGTACGCCGTCTTTCCGGTGCAGGTACCGAACTCGAACATGTGTGCTGCGCGCTTGGCGAGGACCGCGAGAACCCACGCCTCCGCGTCACTCGTGCCCCCTGGGACGGCCATTGGGCCACGGCCGATGAAGTTGATCTCTGTGTCGAGTGATGCCCCGAACGGGCCCGGCGTAAAGACCGGATCCAGCTCCTGCAGCGTGATTGACGGAATAGGCCAGGACGCCATCATCTGCAATTCCTTGCGGCGACGCCGCTCGCGACGCAACCGAAGCGCCAGCACAATGACCGCGAGCGCGAGCACGAGCGACACGACAAATCCTGCCATGCGTGATCCTTGAAAGAGTGATGTGCAAAGATGGGGGGTGCCGAGACGATTGTCTGCTCCACTCTCGGCCGCGCTGGGCACTATGTTGTACCGATGCCCGGAGAACCGATCCGCCCCCTGACCCTTGCCATCTGTCAGTTCGCCCCGCGAAAAGGGGACACGGTGGCCAACCTGCAACGCTTGGGCGCCCTGTGCGCGCAGGCGGCGTCGCTCGACCCGCGACCGCAGGTCATTCAGTTCCCCGAAACGGCCCTCTCGGGTTATTTCGTTGAGGGCGGCGTCCGCGAGGTCGCGTACACGGCCGGTGGATTGGCCAACGACCTGGACGACGCGTACCGGACGGCGTGCGCGATGGCGGGCATCCCGACGGTCGCCATCGATGTGGTGGTCGGATTTTACGAACGTTGGCGCGATACGCTCCACAATAGCGCCGCCTACATCACCATCGGGTTGGACGACGGCCCACCGGTCTTGCGGCATGTGCACCGCAAGAACTTCTTGCCCACGTACGGGTTGTTCGACGAAGAGCGGTTTGTCGAACGCGGGACTGACATCCGCGCCTTCGAGACACCGTGGGGTCGCGCGGCGATTCTCGTATGCGAAGACGCCTGGCACTCGATGTCCGGCCTCATCGCGGCGCTCGACGGTGCGCAATTGGTGTTTGTGTCATCGGCGGCGCCGGCTCGGGGCCTGTGGCCACGTGATGACGGCATTCCGGGACCGTACAGCGCAGCGCGGTGGGAACGACTGATCCGCGACATCTCCGAAGAGCACGGTGTGTTCACGGCGCTCGCGAATTTGGTCGGCACGGAAGGGGGCAAGCGATTCTTCGGCACCTCTCTCCTCGTTGGACCCGGTGGCGACGTGCGATCGCGCGCGCCGGTCTGGGACGAGAGTATGCTCGTGATCACGCTGGATCTCGACGACTTGGTGCGCGCACGCGCGGACTCGCCGCTGCTCAGCGATCTGCGCGTGGCGCTTCCACACGTGTTGGAAACGGTGCGTCGTGTACAAGCGGGCACACCCGCCGTCTTGTCCTACGATGGCGCGGAACCGGCGGCGGCCGACCTGCTGCGCGGCGCGCACGCATTTACTGGCGAGTTCCCGATCGAGACCGGCGAGTTTGCCGTTCCCGCGGAGGCGTTTGAACGCGCCGATGTGGTTGGCCGCATTGGACGCGAGGCGTTGCCGGTGATTCGCCAGAGTATTCGCGATCACGGCGGCGCCCCGTCCTTAGCCATTGACCCTGAGCTGACGGAACGCTGGCTGACAGGATTTCTTCGCGAAGAACTCTCACGGCGTGGATTCTCGCGCGCGGTGATCGGTTTATCCGGTGGCGTCGACTCCGCGGTCACCGCCTACCTCGCCGCGAAGGCGCTCGGGCCTTCGAACGTGACCGCGGTCCGCATGCCTTACCGCACGTCGAGTGTCGAGTCACTCGAACACGCGCAGCTCGTGATCGACGCGCTAGGACTCGACGCGCGCACGATTGATATCAGCGCGGCAGTTGACGGCTACCTGTCTCTGGAGCCCGATGCGGACGGTGGTCGTCGCGGCAACGTCATGGCGCGTATGCGAATGATCGCGCTCTTCGACCAATCCGCGCGCCTTCGTGCACTCCCACTTGGTACGGGCAATAAGACCGAGCGGTTGTTCGGGTACTTCACGTGGCACGCCGACGATTCTCCCCCGCTGAATCCCATCGGCGACTTGTACAAAACGCAGGTGTGGGCGCTGGCACGACATCTTGGCGTACCAGACGTGATCGTGAGGAAACCGGCGACTGCTGATCTCATTGTGGGCCAGACCGACGAGGCTGATCTTGGGATTAGCTATCCGAAAGCCGATGACATCTTGAACGGACTCCTCCACGGATTTTCCCATCAGGCACTGCGGGCGCGCGGCTTTACGCGTGATGAGCTGGCGATCGTTGAGCAGCGCCTCGATACCACGCATTGGAAACGTCGTCCGCCGGCGACGGCGCTAGTGAGTCACAGTGGGATTGGCGACTCGTATCTGCGGCCGGTGGATTACTAGCCGCGGGCCATGAGGAGGGTGCCTCCGTGTTCTCCGTGTCCCCCGTGGTTCAAACACACAACGACGAGCTATTAAATCACGGGGGACACGGAGTCCACGGAGGGCTCGTGCAACTGGCTCCCGCGTTGTCCGGAAGAGCGATGATTGGATTTGCGTTTTGGGCGTTACGCGTACAGCGCGTTGGCCTCAAGCGTCGCCAGCTGCATGCACAGCGCCGCAATGCGGTCAACCGCCTGTCCCACGAACGCCGCGCCCAATTCCGCCGTCGCTTCCTGCGGGTTACCAACGCCCGTGTCGTCCGTCACCTGTGTCCAGCGGCGCGGCAGCCACGCCCATCCGTCGCGGACGCCTGCGAGCACTGATTGCCGCGCGCGCCCATCACTCCACTCGCTGCGGGCGGCGACAAGGTGCGGCGCAACATGCAACATTGCCGCCGTTTCAAGCGCGCCGGCATGGTCGCCAGGCTCGGCGAACAGCGCATGATCGCCGGCCTGCCACCAATTCGCGATCACCAACAGCACCCGCGTTTCCGGCTGGAGCTCTCGCACCAGCGCGCGCAGTTCGTTCCCGCCGTGTGCGTTCAGCAACAGTAACGCGCGCGCACCGTGTGGCTCAAGACTGCGCACGACATCGCGCAGAATGGCCAACTGCGTGGACGGCATCACGTTCACGGT
>JANOPS010000419.1:0-4890 GCA_031421995.1 Gemmatimonadaceae bacterium | reverse complement strand
GGTGGAGGCACGACGCCACCACGCCGCGAAAATCCATGCGCGTTCCGCTGCGGCAGTTCGCGGAGATGCACCTGCTGCTGCGTCGGCTGTTTGATGGGCCAGACCTCGCGCGAGAATGGGTCCATCACGCGCTGCCAGAGTCCTTCGGCGGCAAGACAACACCTATTGCAATGCTTCGGTCCGGCCGCATCGACCGCGTACTGAGTTTATTGGAGAGGTTAGCTGCGGGCGGCTGAGAGGCTACCCGAGAACTCCCTGACCTCGCAAGGTATGCCGTCGTGCGTGATGGCATTCCCATGTTTGCCGAGCGGTCGCGCGAAGCAACACTACCGCTCCGTCTCGCCGCGGTGGATTCTCGATGAGCGACGCCGCTGGCGTTTCGGCAGCAACCCGTCGAGGCGCGGGAGTCGCGACGAACTGCCCGCGAGTCGGCTAACTGCACCGACCGATGGGCCGTTCTGATCTTTGCCCGACCACCGTGGTCGAGCCGGACGCGGGTTGGACTGGTGCGCTCACTCCGGTCGTGCATGTCGCACCACCAGACTCCGGCGCCCCTGCGAATCACTGCACGCGACGCTCATCGCCGTCTTATGCAACCGCAAGCTACGGCGTAAAGATTTGAAGCAGCGAGTAGTACAGTCCCGCCCCGTTCGACCCGCCAACCACGTGGATAAGCGAACCGATCACCGCCGACGCGGCATGTACTCGCGGTGTCGGCATGCTAGCACTTGAGGACCAGGTATTGGTGCTAGGATCGTACACCTCCGTGGTGCCTAAGAGACCGAGTGCCCCCTGCCCCCCAATTACGTAGATCTTGCCGCCACTGACCTGCGCAGTTGCGCCGTATCGGGGCGTGGGCATTGACGCTGCGGTCCCCCAGCTGTTCGTCGCCGGGTCGTACACTTCGACAGCACCCGTGACAGCATTGCTTGAATTGATGATCCCGCCGAGCACATAGAGCTTCCCGTTCAGTACAGCCGCTGCGGGATATACATGCAGAGACGATGGCACAGCGCGAGTCGTCCACGTGTTTGTGGCTGGATCGTACCTGTTCAAGAGAGCCACAAAAGATGTGGAAGTCGCGCACGCGGTCAGGACATACAACTGGCCCGCGATCGCGCCTGAAGCACCGCAGCCGCCAGCTGAAGGATTATTCGGGGCAGATGATACCCAAGTGTCTGTCCCCATGTCATAGATGAACAGGGATGACTGGGGAACTTGCGAAAGGCTGAATCCGCCTGAGAAATAGAGCCGG
The DNA here is from genome assembly GCA_031421995.1 of Gemmatimonadaceae bacterium. Lineage (GTDB taxonomy): Bacteria > Gemmatimonadota > Gemmatimonadetes > Gemmatimonadales > Gemmatimonadaceae > Gemmatimonas. The sequence goes on along the minus strand of JANOPS010000419.1, from coordinate 3,635 downwards.
GAGCCAATCGCCTGCACGCCATTCGATCCATAGCGCTTTGCAGGCATCGAAGCCCGTGTCGTCCAAGCATTCGTGGCAGGGTTGTACGATTCGACTGAAGAGAGATCTCCAACAGTGTTGTAGCCGCCGACGACATACATCAAACCGTTGAGTGCGGTCGACGCGGGCCACTCACGTGGCGTCAGCATACTCGCACCCGTTTGCCATCCGGGAGTGCTAGCGGCCGTCACGGTGAATGCGCTGCTTGTCGTTCCGGTCAACCCGACACTATTCGCAACGAGCGTGTACGTTCCCGCGCGATCCACCTTGAGGTCATTGAAGACGGCCACACCGTTCACGGCGCTCCTAGTGCTCGTGCCGGTAATAGTTGCGCCCGTCGTATTGGAACCAAGTGTAACGGTCACGCTGTTCGTGGCGGTGGCAACGGTAGCCCCAGCGGCGGTCTGAATCGCTATCTGCACCGCCGGGCTTATCGACGTTCCGGCTAGGGTGTTTGAAGGATGCACGAGCACGCCTAGCTTCGACGCGGGGGGCGAGGTCGCGACGTTGAGTACTACTGTTTCGTCGACCGCGACGATCGACGTCCCCGACGCGCGAATCGTAACCGCGAGATTGCTGAAATTGGCGTAGCTGGATGCCAGATCGAATCGTACGCTTCCGCTGGTGCCTGTACCCGGTTGGGTGATGGTTGCGGTCAGGCCCGCAGGCAAGCTGGTCGGCACGGAGAGCGAAACACTGCCGGTGAAGTTCGTTCGCGTAAGTGTTGCCGCAGTCTGCGAAAAACTTCCGGGCGTCACGGTGAGGCTGGTAGGATTGAGCGTCATCGCCACGGCGCCTGCGGTGGAGATACTGAGTCTCACTGTCTGCTCCACAGCCGTTAGTCCCGCCCCCGACGCGCGAATGGTGACCGGCAGATCGTTGAAGGTCGCATGATTCGTCGCGAGGTCGAACTCTACATTGCCGGTATTGCCTGTCGCGGGCTGTGCGAATCGTGCGGTCAGTCCCGCAGGCAGCGCGGTCGGCACGGAGAGCGTGACGATGCCGGTGTAGTTTGTTCTTGAGAGCGTCACGAAGGTTGCACCGGAGCCTCCCGGAGACAGCGCCAGCGCGGCGGGCGCGAGGCTCATCGCCACGCTGCCGGTCGAGGCGATGTTGAGGGTCACCGTTTGATCGACACTGGCAATTCCGGTCCCGGATGCGCGGATCGTCACTGGCAGATTGCTGAAGTTCGCGTGGTTCGTCGCGAGGTCGAACCGCACGGTGCCGCTTGTACCGGTACCTGGTTGGGTGATCGAGGAAGTCAGGCCGACTGGCAAACTCGTCAGCACAGATAGCGCTACGCTTGCGTTGAAATTGTTGCGCGTCAGTGTCGCGGTCGTTGCGACGGAGCTTCCCGGCGAGAGCGAAAGCGTTAACGGTGCCAGCGTCAACGCGATTGCAGCCGTCGACGTCACGTTGACTTGTGCCGTTCCGTTACGCCCCTCCGATGTCGCCGAGACTACCACTGCAGCGTTGGTCACAGCCACTCCCGTTATCACTCCCGTGTTGGATACCGAGACTTGGGAAGGGTTCGAGCTGCTCCATGCAACGGTGCGACCCGTGAGTGTATTGCCGCGTGTATCGCGAAGTGTAGCCGTCAGTTGCTGGGCGACACCAAGCTCCAGTGTGGTACTTGTCGGCGTCACGGTTACCGAAGCCACGCTCGCAGCTGTCACGCTCACGTCTACACCTGCCGAAAGTCCTTCAGACAGTGCGGTGATGCGTACCGGCTGCGTGCTGGCGACGAGGCCCGTTACCACGCCGGAGTTACTGACGGATGCCACTGTCGGATTGCTACTCTGCCACGCAACTTGGCGTCCAGTTAGCGGGGTGCGAAAGGCATCACGAAGCAAGACTGCGATCTGTCGCGTAGCACCAACTTCGAGCTGCAGAGACTCCGGCACGACGGCCACGGTCGCTACTCCGAAAGGAATCTCCGCAGGGCAATAGTTTCCGCCGAAGTTCACGCTGAACGCGTCAAACGTCGCGGACGCGCTAAGCGATTTTACAAATGGAACTGATACCTGCACGCCGCCGCCGAGCGCAAAATAAAAATCGCACGTGTTTCGCACGACCTGCGCGCTGAAGTCTGGAGCAAGCGCCAACCGACCTCCAACACCGGCATAGAGCAGTGGTCCGAACGTGCCGAGAATTTTCCATTTTAGCGTCAGTTCTGGACCAAGGCTGATCGTCAACGAGGGGATACCAGCCGCAAACTGAACTGGAGAATTCGCGCCGCTAAAAGTGCGGGACTGAAGTGGTGTGAACCGTCGGGTCCGAAGGTCGTAGTAGAGACCCGCCTGAAAACTGCCTGAGCCCTGAAGTCGTTTACTTACGGTTACGACTCCAGGCTCGATACTTCCGGAAACAGCGAAGTTGATCCCCAGCTCGAGCTCAGCGCCATGCGGGATTGGTATTCCCGCAATGATCATCGGGGGGAGCCAATGTGTGTCGTTGTCACATTTCCGAGATCGAGTGGGTAACACACAAAAGAGCGGAAGTTCTGTTGAGAAACTTACCGACGGTAGTTTGGCGACCCAGCGCAAGTCCGCACGGTAGCTCGTCGTGCCAGTAAGACTGACGCGGATTCCCACGGCCTCACCTCGATCAAATACAATGCTGTGACTCCGTCGCGGCGACATCATCAATTCGAAATTGTCCAGCACCAGATCCCCCGCTGGAGTTCGATGGAGAAGGACGTTCGACCCAGTGACTCGCCCTCCAGAGATTGTGAAGCCATCCGCCATTAAAGCGTCCGAGCCACCCTTTGGGACGGCTTCTGACGCCGCAAGTTCGACCTCAGCACTGTCGCCGAAGGTCCCATCAGCACCTAGCTCATCGAGGTATGCCGGTTCTGTACTTACCAAGAGCACACTGCCCTGACGAGTTGTTCTTACCGCTCGCCGAAGGAATGGTCGACTCTCGTCGCCGACAAGCACTTGGCCAGAGTCGATGAACGCTGACTGATTCGAGGACGCAAAGGTGTAGATGCCGTCAGCCTCCTTAGCACTGTCTGGACGAAGCGTCAGCCCAGCGACACTCGGCACAACAACGTCAGCGACAACCAAGACGCTTGTATCGAGAGGGGGGATATTCCCCGTCTTGAAGCGAATCTTAATGTCGCCGTTTCCAGCAATTCGTAGACTGTCGAAGGTGACTCTCGCGTTCAATGGCTTTAGCGGACGCGCACCAAGTAGCGCTCCACGAGTTCCAACCAGTTCGACGCTTATAAGGTCTGTCCAGCCGAGAACAGGTCTGCCGGTACTGTCCTGCACCTCAATTGAGAAGGATTGCGACAGCGGTTGCCTGTCGACCGCCCCTGCGACGCCGCGGACCATGGCAAGCTTTGCGGCCGGTGGAAGAGAGCTTGGAGGTTGCAGCGTGTCGCCCTGACCACATGCGTAGGACGTGAGCCCTAAAGCGCACACCGCGAGCCCGCGAAGAAGAGTATGAACAGGGTGTAGCCGGATCTTGGACATGAGGGACTCCCTCCTTCAAATTTCAGATGAGCGATGCGCGGACGTAGTTTCGTCAACGGCTGTCAGAAGAGCGTCAATGTGACAACAGACGTCGCGTCCGAGTGGCTCGACCGGAGT
>JANOPS010000418.1:0-3688 GCA_031421995.1 Gemmatimonadaceae bacterium | reverse complement strand
CGACGAACACGGGTTCGCCGTTCAGAATGTCCGGGTCGCAATGAATGACCGTGGTGACGGCAGGCATGACTACCTCTTCCAGAGTTAATTCCAGTGTAAACGATGTTGCTGGACCAAAGTGTAAATCATGTCCCCGGCTGTTCAGCCGGCTCGATATACCGGTCCACGAACTGTCGCGCCTTCAGCACCTCTATCGCTCGCCAGCCAGATACCTGCAGGAGATGCTTGTCGCCGGAAACGATGACGGCCGCGTGCCCAGCGACGGCCGCCGCGAGAAACATGTCATCGTCCGGATCCTCACTCACGCGCTCGTCGAGCGGCGGCGCGTTGATGAGCACGGCGTGTACGGTCAGCATGGCCAGAAGCGCCTCAAGCGCGCTCACGAGCGGCTCGCGCCCTTTGCTGAGCTCGAAGCCAACGCGCCGATACTCCTCGAGAATCGGCGGCGAAATGACGAGGCGGAACGACCGGCGCTCCACGTGGCGAGGATGCGACCGGGCACGCCACCGAACAGCAGCCCGGACACCAGCACGTTCGTGTCCAGCACCACGTTCATTTTGCCCGTCGCACCTTTTTGATGGCGCGCGGGATATCGGCGAGCTTGAGCCCAGTGGCTTTGGCCGCGCGCCGTGCTTGCGCACTTAGCGCCGCGAACTCCGACAGTGCGGGTGGTTCCAGCACTTTAAGAATGACAACATCACGATCGGCGACCACAACAAACTGCGCACCGGTCTTGAGACCGAGCCGATCGCGAATGGCTTCAGGAATGACCACTTGCCCTTTCGAGGACAGGGTCGTCGTAGCGGCGTCCGACATGAAGGCTCCTGGTTGTGTCTTACCAGTAAGACTAGAGCCTCACGATCCGGCAGTCAAGTCGGCGTCTGCAGCAGGCATCTAACACGTATTTGCCTGTGGGAAACCGCTGCGTGGCGGACCTTATCCAGGCAGACGCTCGCCGCCTTCGGGAACGTCTTCTGTTGCTTGCTAGAACCCAAACGTATTGTTCAGTTGCAGCCGAATCAAATAACGCCAGCGCAGCGAGCAGACCATCCTTCAGCGAATCCGGGCCTTCAGCTCGTCGCGGAAGGCGGCCCAAGGAACGCCAGCGTCAGGATCGGCATCGGCTTCCGTCTCGCGGCGGTCGAGATCGGCGGCGAGGGAAGGAGTGAGCCGCGTGGCGGCCGCTGGATCAAGACTGTCCCAGAGACCGGTCATCGCTTCTTCTTTTTTCCGGGCCGCGTGCGATTGGCCGCGGTCGCTTCAGGGACGAGCCATTCATCGCCGGGAACCGGAGGCAGATCCGGCACACGTCGCAGAATCGCTTTGAGGTGCGTTCGACTCCCGCGCCGCGCGCGGGCCTCGAGGTACTCAACCGTGAGTAAGGCGGACATTTTCTCCGCCACCGCCATCGCGATGAACTGCTTGATCGATACGTCGTCGCGCTCGGCCAGCTCCCGCACTTGACGATGGAGAGAGTCAGGCAGCCGTACTGGAACCGGCCCCCGTCTGTTTCGACGAGCCACCGTTGTGCGTCTCTGAGCATGGCTCCAAACCGTCGCAATTATTACCGCGTGCTGCATGTCCAAGCCGACGCGCCCCCCGAAGTTATCAAAGCGTCGTACCGAGCCCTTATCGGGGTGCATCATCCCGATCATGGAGGCGATCATCAGGTCGCTTCGCTGCTGAACGAGGCCTACGCGGTGCTGTCGCAGGATGCGCGGCGCCAGGCCTACGATGCCAAGCGCGCGGTGCGTGCTGGTCGCCAAACGAGTGCGGATCCACGTGGCTCCAACAGCGGCGCGGCTGATATCGTGCGACATAGTTGCGCGTTTTGTCGCTCGCCGCGTCCGGCGGTCGTTCGTCGCGATACGCGGTGCGCGCGCTGTCACGCGCCATTGGCCTTTGTACTCGCGGGAAAGAAAACCTCCGCGGCCGCCGAGCGTCGCGGCTTACCGCGCGTGAGTAAGTCCGACTGGGGCTTGTTGCATATCAGCTGGCCGGGCGAGCCGATCAACGTGCGCATGCGCGACTTATCACTCGACGGAATCAGTCTCTACACCGGCAATCCGCTGCCCAACGGCACCACCGTCCGCATTGTGGCTGACGTCGCTGACGTGGTGGCTGACGTGGTGTCCTGTCGGCGTGTCGACAAAGTCTTTACGATGCACGCGCGCCTCGTGACGGCGATCTTTACGACGCCGACGGGTGGTTTTGTGTCGACGATGGCGTAGAGCAAATAAGTATATGCTCATATAGCGGCGACGAAGAAACGCCCGTAGGTGTTCAGCGTTGTCACCGGACGTTGCGCGATGGCACGTGGGTCTGGCGCGTGGCGCGCCGCGCTACGCGGCGGATCGCCGAGACTTGGATTTCCATGACGCGGATTCACGCGACGCGGACCCCGGCGGGGCTGCTTGATGTGCTCCCGATTGCGGCGGCGCTGTGGGCGGCGAATCGTAGCGAGCCGCGATGCCGTGCGCATCGTTCAAGACGGCGCCGATCACGGGGGCACGAGCAACGCCCAACATGCGCATCGCCTCTTGTGCCGCATCCCGATGCGTGTGGCCAGCACGCACGACGAGCACGACGCCATCACTCATTGCCGCCAGCACCAGCGACTCGTTCGCGGTCAACACCGGTGGCGCGTCGAGGATGACCACGTCGAACAGCATGGACAGCGACGCGAGCAGCGCGCCGAATCGGTCGCCGGTCAGCAGGACGGCCGGCTCTGGCGGCGAGATTCCGGCGGGCAGCAGATAGAGATTTCGCATGGCCGTCGTGCGGAACGCGTCCTGCAGGTTGGCGCGATCCGCCAGCAGCTCCGAAAGACCCGGTGCCGCGGGTAGCCCAAAGCGGGTGTGCAGTCTTGGCCAGCTCATCTCGCAATCGATCAGCAAGACGCGCTGCCCCCGCTGCGCATAGGCCCTGGCGAGGTGCGCGGCAGTCGTGGTGGCGCCCTGATCGACCAGCGACCCGGTGACCATCACGCAGCGCGGGCCCGCGCTGCTATTGGATTCGCGCAGGCGCTCGCGCAGCATTTTGAAGGCCTCGCCGGCGGCTTCATCGTCGTCGTCACGACCGGCAAAGCCTGGCGGCAGCGGCGGAATGATCGTGAGCCCGGGCACCCGCAGCACGTGCTCCATCTCGGCGAACCGCCGGATCGTGGGGTCGACCCGTTCGCGCAGCAGCAGGCCGCATACCGCGCACAGGACGACCAGCCCCACCACCACCCCAAGGTTGCGCGCGGTGTCCGGGCGGGGGAGCAGCACAACGGCGGAGCCCACGCCCAACAGGATCGCGACCACGGGAATCCACCAGTGCCGCCTGGCGGCACCCGCGAGCTGACGCAGCCCGAACGGTGGCCGGGCGAAGGCGATGACGGGCTCCGAGGGCGGTGGGAGCGTCAGCGGCGGGTCAGGGGGCACATCGGATATACCTCAGTTCGGCATCGCGGGGAACGGGGCGAGGGTCAAATGTAGCCGGTTCCGGTCGGTGCGCGACGGTGCGCGACGGTGCGTGCCTACCCTGCCCCAAATGCGCGGACGCACGCGGACTGCGCCCGCAGCGAGTGACTGGGGGCTTACACGATTTTACACCGCTGTCATGTTTCTCACTGCTGAGATATATAGTTATAAAAATGGCCGCGCGTTGTGGCGGCTGGCGGCCTGAGACTGCTTTCCCCTGCCTG
>JANOPS010000417.1:0-24979 GCA_031421995.1 Gemmatimonadaceae bacterium | reverse complement strand
GAGCGCCTGCTTGAGGGGTGAGGAGCGAGCGGTGAGCCCTGCTCAGGGCTGAGGCCTCAGGCTGGAGCTCTCCCCTGACCGGCTGAGAGCTCAGAGCCCACGCCTGTGGTGGCCTCACCCCTTCTTTTCCTCAGGCCTGAGCGCTCAGGCCTGCTCCCATGCTGTCGCTCACCCCTCGCAGTTCCCTCGCAGTGCCGTGTGCCGTTCGCGGTGTTTCAGGATGGACACTAGCTCGCCACGCGCGTGATCCGCAGCGGAGCGTCCGCGACCTCGGCACTGCGGCCGCAGGTCACGCAGAAGTGCCAGCCGGCGTCCAACTCGCTGCTGCAGGCGGGACACTGTCGTTTGGTGAGGTCGAGGCCACAGTGTGGACAAAAGGTCGCGCGACGGCCGTCCGGAAGCCGCCCGCCACAGTATCGGCAGCCGGAGGACGAGTGCGTCAGGACGGTCGGTTTGATGTCCACGTGCGTTGCGCCATGTCCGTCGTGCGAGACAAGCGTGAGCACACAATTCGACCAGCTCCGCACGATGGCCAGCGTTGGCGAGGACAACGCGAGTGCCCGACGGGCTGCGTCGCGCAGTTCCGTGTCGGCAACGAGGACGTTGCGCTCACCGGCGAGAAGCCGAAGCATCGCGCGCTCCCAGCTTTCCGCACCGCCGTCAGCCATTTCGCGACGCGCCTCGCGGAACGGCAGCAGCCGCTCTTCGAGATCAATGAGGGTAAACCCTTGCGTCGCGAACTGCGGAAACTGCTGACGAATCACCCGCGAGAGACGGAACGCTAAACGATCAAGGTCGTCGAGCGAGCGACTGCCCGAGCTCACTTGCGATTCACCGAGCGACTGATCGCGTCGGCGTCGGAACGCGTGCTCGGTGGCTCCTCATCGCTAAGCCGGTCTAGAAGCCGCTCGGCAATATGTCTGTCATTCGACTGCGCGTCATTGAAGCCATAGAAGTAGCCCATGGCGATACCCAGCGCGAGAATGAGGAAGAATTTGAACATGGGCGTCGTGGAGTGGGCTCGGCGCGCCTGCACCGAAATGCCTTCTCCAAACGACGCGTTATCGGGCCTCTGGTAACGGGGTGGCGGGGGTGAAGCGGGCGGGATCAGGAAACGGGGAGGTGGCGGCGCGACTTGTCCCGGCCCTCACGCTTTGACTGGACCACCAGGCCTCAAACGAGGACTCGAGGAGGCCCGCCGAGGCATCTTGCTGGGCCGCGGCGCGAGTGGCCAAGTGGTTGGCATACTCGTTCTGTGGGTGTCCGGCGTGACCTTTCACCCACGCCCACTGGCATTCGTGCGGGGCAATTGCCTCCACCGCATCTTGCCACAGCTCAAGGTTTTCGACGGCGCCCACTTTGCGCTTCCAGCCACGGGCCATCCATCCACGCACCCACGAGGTCATGCCATCCACGATGTACCGCGAGTCGGTGGTGAAGTGCACGGAGAGGGCGTTGCCTTTCCGCGAGAGCGCGAGAAACGTGTCGATCACCGACCGAAGCGCCATCTGATTGTTGGTCGTGTCCGGTTCGGACGCCCACAGATCAAAGCGCTGCACCTCGCCATCAGGGCGCCGCCATTCGATCAACGCGCCGAAGCCGCCTGGAGTCGCGCCGCTCTTCCCGTTTCCCAAACACGATTCGTCGGCATACACCGCGATGAGCGGATACCGTGCGGCCACTTATACCACCTCGATGCTGTCGACATCGTCGATAAATAAGTCAAGGCGCTGCCCAGTCGACGGATGCCGCGCGACAATGACCTCGCGCCCCGCGATGACACGCAAGCGCTCGGGAATCACGAGATACTCGCTGCCGCGGCGCATGATCACCAGGCGCATGCCTTTAGTGATTGCGTTTTCCAACCGATCATACTGCGCCACGCTTAGTGCCATGTCAGCGCCATGTCAGCGCCGTTCCAGCGCCATGTCAACGACCCCACGCGGAACACACGCGCTCCAACACCTGCGCGGCGCGTTCGACGTCGGACCGCTCGACCCACTCTTCGGCGCTGTGGGCGCGAGCAATATCGCCAGGCCCAAAACACAGCGCGGGAATGCCGGCTGCATGGAACAGCGCTGCATCGGTCCAGCAGGACAGCCCCGCGATTGGCGCAGGACCGTGCTCGGGCGAGGTGGCTGCCGTCAGCACCGCACGGGTGAGCGGCGCATCCGTCGAGAGATCCAACGGCGGCTGCGCACAGACGACGCGTACGTTCACCGCGAACTGCTCACGGGTCGTGATCAACGCATCCGCCAACTGATGGATCTCGCCCATCACACGCTCGACGCTCTCGCCGGGAATCGTCCGTCGTTCAAGACGCAACGTGCACTGTTCGGCGTACGTCGACCATCCTGTTCCGCCGGTAATCATCGCCGCATGGACGGACGGCCGACCAAGTAACGGGTGCGAGCGAGCCGCGAGTTCCGTCCTATCAAAGCCATCGAGCGCAGCAAGGAACAGCCCGGCGTGACGTACGGCATCGATGCCGACGTCATATCGGCTGCCGTGCGCCGCACGACCAACAAACGTGAGCTCAAGCCACACGAACCCTTTGTGAGCAGGGCAGACCGCCATCCGCGTGGGTTCGGTGATGATCGCGCCGGTCGCCGTCAACCCGTCGGCAATCAGCGCCATGCTGCCGATGGATTCGAACTCTTCGTCGCACACCGCGGCGACAATGATTTCGCTGATCAATGCCCCGCGTGCGGCCGCCCGCGCGGCCGCGACGCACATCGCTGCCACACCGCCCTTCATGTCCGTCGCACCGCGCCCATACAAACGATCACCAATCGTCGTCGGTTCGAATGGTGCATGGAGCATGCCCGCCGTGCCGACCACGTCGAGGTGTCCATTCAGCAACAACGGCGTGCGGCCGGTTGGTCCGATGCGCGCGAGCACGTTCGGTCGGCCCGGCACCACGTCACGCAGCGAGACGGCAAATCCCCATCCTCCAAGCACCTGTGCAAGAAACGCCGCGCACTGCCCCTCGCCGGGACCGTCGCTCACAAGCTGCGGATTTCGTGAATCGATGGCGACGAGCGCTTCGGTGAGCGCGACGGCATCAAGTGGGAATCTCGAGGACACGACGTATCGTAACAGGAGGGCCTGTGCAACGCGAATACTACGCGCGCCAGCAGGCCTCAGCAGGCCTCAGCAGGCCTCAGCCGGTCGACGCGTGATGCGGGTCTAACGTCGACAAGTCGGCAACCTCGACGCCGATGTCATCAATGCACCACGCAAGCCGCTCACCGTAGGGCGCAATGGCCTGCGCGACGGCGTCGACGTGGGCATCGCCAGCGAACGCCATGATGCAACCGCCACCGGACGCGCCGAGCGCTTTCAGTCCAGTCGCACCAGCGGCGCGCGCCACCCGCTCGATCGTGTCAATGCGCGGCGTGGAAATGCCGTCATGGAGTGTGCGCTGTGCATGCCAGTGTTCGTCGACCAGTTGCGCGAGATGCGGCACGTCACCCGATCGCAGCGCGTCAGCCATCTGTCGTGCGAGGGCACACATCGTATCGAGGGCGTCCAGTACGTGTCGCTCGCGTTGCGTGTACCCGTCAAGCACGGCGGTGATGGTCGTGCTGGAGATGCGTGATTCGCCGGTATACAGCAGGATGCACTGCCGCTCTAGTGTCGACCGAGCCGAAGGGCTCAGCGCAATGCGAGACACATGCGTCGTCTCGCCAAATGTCAGCGCGAGTGCGCCACCAAACGTCGCGGCGTAGTGGTCTTGGCGACCTCCGGCGATGCCCAGGTCGTCCACTTCAACCGCGCGGCTCCACTCAGCCAGCGTGTCCAGAGCCGGCGACTCGTTTCGCAGCGCATGAAGGGCCGCGCCAAGCGCGACGGTGGCCGCAGAAGATCCACCGAGTCCCGCACCAATGGGGAAGTCGCTGCAAAGCTGGACGTCAACCGGCCCCATTCGGGCACGAGTGAGGGCCGCCTCAACGATGGCGTCACGCGGCGCTGAGGCCAACTCGGCAACGCCGGGGCCACGTTCCGCCACGCGAACGGTGGCGCGGCGCGAGATGGCGATGTTACACACAAAACCGCCTCGCTCTTCAGGGTAGGGCGGGACGTCTGTCCACCCTCCTCCAAAGTCGAGGCGTGTTGGTGCCGACGCGAGAACCGCTCGGCGAGTAGCCGTCATGGAGATCGACTACTTCTTTTTTGCAGCCTTTTTTGCAGGCGCCTTGGCTGCTGGTTTGGCTACTGGTTTTGCTGGTGCTTTTGGCGCCGGCTTCGCGGGCGCTTTCGCGACCGGCTTGACCGGCGCCTTTGCCGCCGATTTCGGAGCTGCTGTCTTCGCCGGAGCGGCGGCTGGCTTTGCTGGCGCCTTGGCGCCCTTCTCCGGAGTCTTCGGCGCGGCTTCCTTGACGGGGGCCTTTGCAACCGGTACCGCAGCCTTTGCGACCGGCTTTTCTGGGGCTTTCGGCGCTGGTTCTTCGGCGGGCTTTGGCGGTGCAGGCTTCGCGACGGGCTTCACGATCAGCGGCGGCCCCTTGTCAGATGGGCGCTGTGGCTCCAGACGCATTGCGGCACGCGCCTCGAGCGCCGCTTCGGCCGCGGCGGCTGGCGCCGATACCGCCTTCGGCATCTGGCCTAACGGAATCGGTTTCGGCGGGGCGGGTTTTGGCTCTGGCTTCGGCAGCGACCCATGCTTGGCGATGTACGCGGCCTCCGCTTGTTGGATCAATACATCGCCTTCGTCCTGTCCCATTTGGCCACGGCGCACCATATAGTGGACCAGGTCGCGAGCGCTTTCGATCGCGAAGGCACTCAAACCTGCCGCCGCGCCAATGACTTCGCGCATGGCACCGGCCATCTTACTGCCGGCTTCAAGGCTGATCTCATGAGCGCGCGCAGCCATCTCAGCGGCGGTGTCTCGCGCATCAGCGGCCCGGTGACCCGGTCCGCGGCGCGGGGCCGCACTTGTTGGTGGCGCATCGCTTTCGACGAGCAGCTCGTCGTCAACCACTGGGATTTCGTCGGACATCGGTCGAACCTACTCCTTCCGCCTAACATGGGGGTCGCGGGAGGGCGTACTCACCCGCCCGCGACGACACGAGAGCGCGCCGGGAATTGGTGCGCCTCGAGAACGCGGGTAACTATATGATTTTCAGGCATCTATGCAACCCGTAATGAGAAGGAATCTAGGGTCGCGTGCGAGAAAGTCGCACGATGACGCGAGACCGAAAACAGGCAAAAACACTTATTTCATCGGCATATTTGACACCAAAAGAACCACTAACGAAACACTAACAGAACATCATGAAGTCATTACCACTCGATAGAATTCGCGTGCTCGATCTCTCCAGAGTTCTTGCCGGACCCCTCTGCACGATGATGTTGGCCGATCTCGGCGCGCACGTGATCAAGATCGAGCGGCCAGAGACCGGTGACGACACGCGAGGATGGGGGCCACCATTCGCCCCTGATGGTCAGTCAGCGTACTTCCGAAGCATTAATCGAAACAAACTGTCGCTCGCCCTCGACCTGCGAGATCGCGGCGAGGTCGAGCTCACAAAGCAGCTCATCGCCGACGCCGACGTAGTAATTGACAACTTCGTGCCAGGCCAAATGGCGCGATATGGCATCGATAGTGGCGCAGAAATGGCGCTTAATACCTCGCTAGTTTGGTGCTCCATAAGCGGTTTCGGTGCAGACAGCACTCGACCGGGATACGATTTTGTCGTCCAAGCGGAGGCTGGATGGATGTCGATCACCGGCGAAATCGACGGCGCGCCGATGAAAACGGGAGTCGCGCTCGTCGACGTGATTACCGGCAAGGACGCCGCTATTGCGATTCTGGCTGCGCTCGTGGGCCGCGAGCGGAAGACGGCGGCCGACCGCCACGTCCATCTTTCTCTTGTCCACAGCGCCACCGCGGCGCTTGTCAACGTGGCGCAGAATGTCATGGTGTCGGGCACCGAGGCACGGCGGTGGGCCAACGCGCACGCCAACTTGGTCCCGTATCAGCTCTTTCAGGCACTGGATCGCCCGATGGTGCTTGCGGTGGGGTCGGACGGCCAGTGGATCTCGGCAATGCGTGCCCTGGGCCTCGATGCCCTGGCCGAGGACCAGACCCTGATCACAAACGCCGGCCGCCTGATGCACCGCGCACGCGTGGTCACCGCAATCGCCGAGCGCATCGCCTCGGAGCCCGCGGAGGCGTGCTGCCGGCGGCTCGATGCGGTCGGCGTTCCGTGCGGATTAGTGCGTTCGGTGAGCGAGGCGTTGGGGCAGGTGGGCAGCTCGCCCGTCACAGGCGTGGCACCAATTGCCAACGGCCGAGTTCGCTACCCGTCACCAAGGTTGAACGAGCACCACAAACTCATACGCGAACATGGCTGGAGTTCCTTCGATCACCTGCCGATACCCTCTCAGGGGACGCGTGACTAATTCCGCCCCGAAGCGTCTTTTGAGCGAGAGGATCAGCTGGTATGTCGTCGCAGCCGAATTCGATCAGCGAAGGGGTGTCGATAGCGGCGTCATTGCGTTATCGTAGCGCGGTGAACATGACGGACACTGCCACCCAAATAGTTGAAGTCGATTCGGACCAAGACGTCATCTCCCGGGTCATCGGGGGTGAGCGCGATGCGTTCGCCATGCTGATCGGTCGATACAGTGATCCACTGTATCGACATGCACTCGGCATGACGGGCAGTCCGGATGTAGCCGAGGACATTCTTCAGACGTCGTTCATCAAGGCCTTCCACCATCTTGGTGAAGTCCGTGGTCGATTCGACGCCTGGCTGTTCCGAATCGTAGCAAACGGGTGCAAGGACTGGCTGAAGAACATTCGGCGCACGCACTTGAGCTATGACGAGGACGATCAAGCCTCTGGCTACGCGACGCCCGATGAGGACCTCGACCGTACTGAACTGCGGTCTGACCTCGATTATGCTCTCGCGCAGCTGGCGCCATCGCTTCGCGAAGCCTTCATCATGAAACATGTTGAGGGTCGATCCTACGAAGAAATGGCGGACCTGTTAGGGACCACCGTTGGGGCATTGAAGATGCGCGTGCATCGGGCACGCGAAGCGCTTCAGGCTCTGCTCGAGGAGAAATACGCGTAATGCTGACCCCACACGAAGCACACAACAACGACCTCGGTCGTGACCTTCCAAAACGCGACACGAACGGCGACGCGGCCGACCGTCCGCTGATGGATCGTGAGGTGCCGCTCCCAGGCATGGAAGCGTCCAACGATCCAGCCATGCTGGCCATCCATCAGTGGCTCGATGGAGACCTCTCCGAGTCCGACGCGCGCCGCGCCGACGCCAAGCAGGTCGCGATGTGGAGTCGCATTTCCACAGAGACCGACCAGCGCCGTCGCATGACCACGCCGACGCATGTCGCGGCGAACATCATGGCAGCACTGCCCGCGATGGACGTCACCAAACGTGCGGCCGCCAGCGCAGTGCAGGCCACGGCGACCGCGACGTCAACCGCCACGTTCAATCAGGTAGCACAGGCGGCTGGTATGTCGATGCCTGCCGTGCTCGTGATCGGCGCGGTGCTGTTCGCAATTGGGATCGCGGTCGGTAAGATGTTTTTGTAAGCACGCCGACTCGCCGTACAAAGCAACCCGGTATCGCGAATGCGACGCCGGGTTTTTTGTAGGCCAATCGACAGGCGACGTCCCTCTTCGTTTTCGCTAACTGCACTGCCGTAAGCACAGCGATGAGCACAGGCTATAAGCACAAAAGATTGCTCCTCGTTGCGCCTCGCACCGCGTCCTTCGCGATCGATGCATCGAAGGTCACCAGTTGACCACCGTGCGCGACGGCCAACGCCAACAGGTACACATCGGTGAGCTGGCGCGGCCCGTGCACGCGCGTGCTATCAATCGCCAGATCGTCGAGCAAACTCAGGTCGTCAGCCCAGAACTGGTGGACCGGGTTTTCCGTCGCTGCGCGTAACCGGTTCACGATGCTGGGCACGGGCTTGGTATTGGGATACCCAGGATGCGCGATGATGCGAATGCAGCCGTTCTGCGTAATCGGACACGACGCCCATCCTGCGGCGCCGTGATCAGCAAGCCACGCCATGGCGGTGCGATGCGAGCTGTGATTCGCATCCATCAGCGCAATCAACACATTGACGTCAAGCAGTGATCGCATAGGCCGACTAATACGCGTCGTCGTGACGCAGCTGGTCTATGAGCTCGTTGGTCACGATCGCCCCACCACTGGGAAACGGCGAGAACCCGTACAGCGCAGGAGACTCGCGCACCACCGACACGCCGACCGTGGGTGGCCCGGCGTTGAGCGCCTGCCGAAGCAGTTCCGATACCACCTCGCCGGCGGTTTTGTGTTCGCGACGCGCCCGCTCCTTGGCGGCCGCCAGCACGTCTGAATCAATATCTAGGGTTGTACGCATGCATCAGATGCTAACGCATCATGCATCACGTGTCAACCACTCGCGCTCTTGGGATACACCATCCTCTCGGGAAGCCGACCGTCAGCTATGGATCGCGCGACCAAGCGCCGCGAGGGCGGCTTCCTTGACGGTTTCGCTCAGCGTGGGGTGGGAGTGCACCGTGATCCCGATGTCTTCGGCGCTGCCTCGGTATTCCATCGCGAGCACGACTTCAGCGAGCAGGTCGGCGACATTCGGACCGATCATGTGCGCCCCGAGAATCTCGTCGGTGGTGGCATCGACGACGAACTTCACAAAGCCTTGGGTTTCGCCCATCGTGCGCGCGCGGCCGTTGGCGCTGAAGGGGAACTTCCCAATGCGGTAGGCGCGCCCGCTGTCCTTTACTTCCTGTTCGTTCAGGCCGACTGTCGCGATCTCCGGCCACGTATACACGATGCCCGGCATGGTGCGATGATGCATATGGACGGGTTTGCCCGCGATCACCTCTGCCGCGACGACGCCCTCTTCTTCTGCTTTATGCGCGAGTAACTTCCCGCCACACACGTCGCCGATCGCGTACACATTCGGCAGGTTGGTGCGCTGTTGGCTGTCCACCGCGATCTCGCCGCGCGTGCCAAGCGTGAGGCGCAGTGCAGCGGCGTCAATGCCGGCCAACAGCGGCTTCCTCCCGACGGACACCAAGACGTAGTCGCCGTCAATCGACGACGTCGCGCCTTCTTTTTCGATGTGAATCGACACGCCGTTGTCGCGCACGTCGGCGCCGACGACCTTGGTCCCCGTGAGAATTTCCAACCCCTGCTTACGAAAGATCTTGTCGGCCTCGCGCACGAGCTCCGCGTCGTTCCCCACAAGAATGGTGGGCGCGTACTCAATCACGGTGACCTTCGCACCCAGCCGACGCCACACCGACCCCAATTCGAGCCCGATCACACCGCCGCCCACAACAATCAAGTGCTTCGGGACTTCAGGGATCGAGAGCGCGCCAACATTCGATAGCACGCGACGTTCGTCGAACGTGAGAAACGGCAGTTCGATGGGCACGGAGCCGGTCGCAATAATCACCGATCGCCCCTGCCACGCCGTGACGCTGCCATCTGCGGCACGCACCTCAATGACATTCCCCGCCTTCAGTGTACCGAATCCTTTAGCCCACGCGATCTTGTTCTTGCGAAACAGAAACTCGACACCCTTGGTGTTCTGGGCGACGACATCGCTCTTGCGTGCCATCATCGCCGGCAGGTCGATCGAGGCGCCATCCACCTTGATCCCATGTTCGGCCGCGTGCAGTCGCAGCCATTCATAATGCTCAGAGGATTGCAGCAGCGCCTTCGACGGAATGCAGCCCACGTTGACGCAGGTGCCGCCCAGCGTTTTATCCATCTCCACGCAGGCCACCGAAAGGCCGAGTTGCGCGGCGCGGATGCTGGCGACGTAGCCACCAGGGCCGCCGCCGAGGACGAGAACGTCTACGATGTCTGAAGTCATCTCGAAAAATAACGAACGTGTCACGCGGTAGGGTGACGGGAATCGTGCGGTAGGCATAGCGTGGTACCGGCACTATGTTCCGCTCGACAGGCAGATGCGTGTTACCTCCCCATGTGTTCCGCGTCTTGAGGGGGTACGGCAGTCATGCAACGGTCGTGTGACGGAATGCCTCAACAGACATCGCTGGCCGCGCCAATCTTCGCATTGAAACGCGTGCTGGTGACACCCGACGCCCCAAGTGGATCACTCCACGAGGGGCGTCGCGGTTTTTTGGAGTCGGGCGTAGGGCGTACCCAGTACAAGAGTACGAAAGTGCAATACTCCTTACTGGATATTCCTTGCTTCCTGCTAAAAGACCATTGCTGCGGGATCTTCGATCAGCTCCTTGAATTTTACAAGGAACAGGACCGCCTGCTGACCGTCGATAATGCGATGATCGTACGAGAGTGCGATGTACATCATGGGTCGAATTTCGACTTTGCCGTCGATCGCGACGGGGCGATCTTGGATCTTGTGCAGGCCCAGAATGGCGACTTGCGGATAGTTGATAATGGGGGTGGAAATCAGGGACCCGAATACGCCGCCGTTCGTAATCGTGAAGGTTCCGCCAGTGAGATCATCCATCGAGAGTTTGCCGTCGCGGGCGCGCTTGGCCACGGCACCGATATCCTTGCCGATCTCCACGATGCTCTTGCTGTCGCAGTCCTTGATGTTCGGCACCACGAGTCCGCCCTCACTCGCCACCGCAATGCCCATATTCACGTAGTGCTTATAGACGATTTCTTCATCGTCGATCTGCGCGTTGACGATGGGGTACGCCTTGAGCGCGAGGCACGCGGCCTTGGCGAAGAACGGCATGAACGAGAGCTTGAGCCCTTGATCCTTCTCCACGCGCTCGCGCCACCGCTCGCGCAGCGCCGAGATCACCGTCATGTCGATCTCGTTGAACGTGGTGAGGTGCGCGGTCGCATGCTGAGACTGCAGGAGATTCGCCGCGATGCGTTTTCGCCGCGTGGTCATCTTCTCTCGCGTCTCGCGGAGCCCTCTGCTGCCGGTGCTTGGTACCGGCATGGCGAGAGCCGATGGCGCCACCGCCGCCACCGCCGCGGGAGCGACCGCAGCGGGTGCCGACGCGGCTACCGCGTGCGCCGCTGACAGTCCGTCGGCCATCACATCCACCTTCGCGATCACGCCACCGCGCCCGCTCCCGGAAATCGTGGACAGGTCCACGCCCGTCTCGGTGGCAAGGCGCTGGGCCGCAGGGGACACCTTCAGGTCGCCGGCAACCGCTGCTCCAGGGACCACGGTCGGTGCGGGTGCCGCCACCGCCGGTGCCGCCACCGATGCCGACGCCGTGGCCGCAACGGCAGCGCTCGAGGACACCTCGCCGAGAGACTCACCCACGGTCACCACGTCCCCTTCATTCTTGGCGCGGCTTACCAGGACCCCGGCGGCCAGCGCAGGAACTTCAACCGTGATTTTGTCGGTCTCAAGTTCAACGAGCGTGTCACCGGCACCGACGGCGTCACCGACGTTCTTGAGCCAGCGAGAGACGGTGGCTTCGACAATGGACTCGCCGAGGGGCGGGACTTGGATAGACGACATAGCGGATAGTCGAGTGAAACAGGGTGGAGTGGAGACAGCAATATAGAACGAAGGAGGAGGCGGGAGCGATGGGCAGCGATCGGGCGGGGGGTGCGCGTTCGCGCACACGTTGGCCCTGAAACGTGATCGTGCACTGCCATTTCCCCCTCCCCGAACGAAGATTCCTTCCAATCCTCACCGTCTCTCCCTCTCACGCCTCGAATGTCCGGACTCGCCACACCTGGCCTCTCAATGCGCGGCCTGACCATCGATGCACACGGTGGCCTCGATCAGCTTATCGTCCGTGACGACGTGGCCGTGCCGCGTGTCCAGCACGCGACCGACGTCCGCGTTCGCGTCCATTCGGCGGCCCTCAATCGGCTCGACTGGTGGGTATTGAACGGCATTCCCGGGGTGAAAATTCAGCCGCGCTGGGTGCTCGGATCCGACGGCGCAGGCATCGTGGAATCGATCGGGAGCGCGGTGCGGGATGTTGCCGTAGGGGACCGGGTCATCATCAATCCAGGCGTGGTTGATCGCGCGTGTACCTGCGAGTACTGTCGGGACGGCGATCAACCGCTCTGCCTCACCTACGGCATCCTTGGTGAGCATCGGCCCGGAACGATGGCCCAGTACGTCGTGGTCCCCGCCGCCAACGTCCGAACCATTCCCGATGAGATTGACTTCGACACCGCGGCGGCCTTTCCGCTCGCGACCCTGACGGCGTGGCGTATGATCGTGACGCGAGCCAAGGTGCAGCCCGGCGATCAGGTCTTGATCTGGGGCATCGGTGGCGGTGTTGCCTTGGCGGCGCTCCAGATCGCGAAGCATATCGGCGCCACGGTGTGGGTGACCTCCAGTAGCCCCGAGAAGCTCGCGAGAGCACACGCGATGGGGGCCGATCACCTGCTCGACCATCGTCAGCCGGATTTGGGTCGGGAGATCCGGACCCGGACCGGGAAACGCGGGGTCGACGTTGTCATCGATTCCGTGGGCGAAGCCACCTGGTCGCAGTCGTTGATTGCACTCGGGAAGCGCGGGCGGTTGGTAACCTGCGGAGGTACCTCGGGCCCCCACGTGCAGGTGGACGTACGCCGCATGTTCTGGAATCAATGGACCCTGATGGGCTCCACGATGGGCAACGACGCGGAGTTTGATGCGATGACGGCCCTCTTTCGCCACGGAGCCCTGCAGCCTCCGGTCGACTCGGTGTGGTCACTTGATGAGGGCCGCCAGGCGTTTGAGCGACTTGATTCAGGTGCCCAATTCGGCAAGGTCGTGGTACGCGTGTGACGCTCTCTCCAGCGCGTTTCTGAATGTCCGCGCCTGAGGTCGCGCGCTTCACCAGCGAGGAGGAGCGCACCCTGCGTGAGGCCGCGGTGGCCGGTGAGCCTGCGCTGTGCCCGCGATGTGCGGTACGAATGACGCACCGGGAGATTGGCGGAGGCTCCTTCGGGCTGGGATATCATCGACAACGTGAATGGCTCCTCTGCCCGTCCTGCAAACGGAGCGTGATGTTCGACCGCAAACGCGGAACGCGGCTGTAAACGGCGGTCGGCGGCGCCGTGTGGAGTGGTGGAACTGCAGGTGGGGCGACGGCGCGGCGCGGGTGGCAAACTGACCGCGCGAAGGTGTTGTTGTTCCTCCTTTGGTCGCGCACTAGCTTTCTGTCTGTCCTCGAGGACCCATGCGCGCCCATGCCCGGCGCCCTTTCTGTCCATCACGCACGCAGTGTTTCAAAACTTTCAGGTCGATACCCTGCTGCTCGCGCAGCAGACCACCACCGGAACGACTGATCCATCAGTCGCCTCTACGTTCGCCGAACGACTCGAGCAGAGCTTCGCCATGCTCGGCGAATTTGTCCCCGCGTTGTTCGGGGCATTGGTCATTCTGTTCGCCGGCTATCTCGTCGCGAAAGTGATTGAGAAGGGGACGCAGCGGTTATTGCGTCGTGTGCGCTTCAATCAGCTCCTCGAGCGCGGTGGCGTCATGCAGGCCGTCGAACGATCCGGTTCGCATTTGAATCCCGCGAAGGTGATCGCCAACGTGCTGTTCTGGTTCGTCATGTTTGCGGTGCTCTTGGTGGCGGCGAACGCGATCGGCCTGGAATCGCTCGCCAACGTGTTTTCAGAGCTGGTGAGCTATATCCCGAGCGTGATCGCGGCGATCGTGATCATCATTCTCGGTATCGTGCTTGGTGGGTTCGTCGGCGGATTGATCATGGCGTCGGCCGGTGGATTGCATGGCGGGCCGTGGCTGGCGCGCATCGGTCGCGGCGGTGTGATCGTGCTGGCGGTCTTTATGGCGTTGCAAGAGTTGGGTATCGCGACCGACATCGTGACGACGGCGTTCGCGATTCTCTTTGGCGCGGTGGCGCTCGCCTTGGCACTGTCCTTCGGACTCGGGAATCGTGAGTTGGCTGGCGAGGTGACGCGCGACTGGTACTCGCGCTACCGCGCCGAGCGCTTGGCTATCGACGCTGAGGCAGCGGCCGAGGAAGCCGAAGAGCTGGCCGAGGAAGCGTCAGACGATGCATCGGAAGAGGCGACTGAAGCGGCGGCCGCCGCGGTCACCGCTGCTGCGTTGGCGGCCGAGCGATCGGCGCGCGCGCACGTTCAATCGGCCCGCGCATGACGGGTGGGTGGGTGCGCTGGACGCTGGCCATGGTAGCGCTTGGCGCGGGACTCAAACCACACGACCTGTACGCGCAGAAACGGCCGGCAACACGACCCCAGCCTGCGCTCGATTCCGCAGCGCGCGCGCGTGTCAAAGAAGAGGCGGCGGCGAAGGCATTTCTCATTGCCGACGACCAGTTCTACTACGCCCGCGTGATGGCGCATCGTGCCGCACTCTTACAACGGGCGGAGTGGGCCGAGCTGGGGGATCGATGCAATCCTGGCGCGCTCCGGGTTTTTCCGCGCGACACCATGGCGTCGCAACGCGATTCGGTGCAGCGTCTCGTTGAGCGGATCGAACAAACCGTGATATCGCGCGGGGTCGGGTCACGCTTGGACACGCCCGAGGCCCGGACGCTGCTGCGCACCATCGTCGGATGGGAGGCGGGTATCGATCGCCCGTTCTGGGATGTGGATACGAAGACGTCGCGCGCCGCGTTTGCCACGGGGCTTACCGGTGACGTTCCCGACCCCCGGAGTGCCGGGTGCCTCCCGTCGCCGCTGGCGGCCGACACCGTCACGTTCGTGCTGCCTGGATTCTCGACGATGGACTTTCCGGGCGCACCGCGGCCGCGGGTCAAGGCCTATTTGGGGCCCGAGTCGCAGAAGCGGGCGCGCGACGAGTTCTTTGGCGCGGTCGGGGCAAAGAACCCCGAGGCTGAGCTTTCGTACATCCTGATCGCACCGGTGCTGATCTGGCGGGATTTGGCCCTGGTCGGGGTGGATCGCCCGCGCGAGAAGGGTGGCGTCGAGATTGGCTCGGCCAGCAACGGCGGGGCCGTCTATCTCATGCGGAAATTCGGCACCCAGTGGCGGTTGCTGGCGGTGGTGCGCAGCTGGGGCTCGTAGGTCGCCGGTGGGCAATCTGTAAGTTGTTGTGAATATGGAGTTTACGGGATCGTCAAGAGGTTGATTTGTACGCTCCCGCGGTTACATTTCTGGTCTTCTGTCATCCCGGCCGCAGCGAGCATGCTGCGATGCCGTTGCCGGACACTCTTCCCGCCGCGCCATGACTGCACCGAACGCCCGCGAACGTATTCTTCCGCGCCTCATCGACGAAGAGGTGAAGGAGTCGTTCATCAATTACTCGATGAGCGTCATTGTCTCGCGCGCGCTGCCCGATGTGCGTGATGGGCTCAAACCCGTGCATCGTCGTGTGCTGTACGCGATGAACGAATTGGGACTCGTGCCGGGTCGCGCGTACAAGAAATGCGCGACGGTGGTCGGCGACGTGCTGGGTAAGTATCACCCGCACGGCGACAGTAGTGTGTACGACGCGTTGGTACGCATGGTGCAGGATTTTTCCCTGCGGTACCCGCTGGTCGACGGGCAGGGCAACTTCGGTTCAATCGAAGGCGACAACGCCGCCGCGTATCGTTATACCGAGTCGCGGCTTATGCGCATGGCCGTGGAGATGCTCACGGATATCGACAAGAACACCGTCGACTATGCGCCGAATTTTGACGACCGGCTTGAAGAGCCGCGCGTGTTGCCGTCGGGGTTCCCGAACTTGCTCGCCAACGGCTCGTCGGGTATTGCCGTCGGCATGGCGACCAATATTCCGCCGCACAACTTGCGTGAAGTGATCGCCGCGGTCATCGCGCTCGTTGACGATCCGACATTGGATGGGCCAGCGCTGCGAAAGTTTGTGAAGGGGCCTGACTTCCCGACTGGCGGATATATCTATGGCCGCGCGGGCATCGCCGACTATCAGGATACGGGGCGCGGACGCATCGTGATGCGGGCTCGCGCGGTGATCGAGGAGAAGGAGTCGAGCGGCAAGTCGCAGATCGTGGTCACCGAGGTCCCGTATCAGTCCAATCCTTCCAAGCTGGTCTCGGATATCGCCGAGTTGGTGAAGGAGCAGAAGCTGACCGGGATCAGCGCCCTGCGCAACGAGTCGGATCGCGATGGCATTCGCATTGTCATCGAGCTCAAGCGCGACGCCATTCCGCGCGTCGTGCTCAACCAGCTGTACAAGCATACGTCGATGCAAAGCACGTTCGGCGTGATCATGCTGGCGCTGGTGCCGGATCCGAACACGCGCCAGCTCGTGCCCAAGGTGCTCACGCTCAAGCAGTGCCTTGAGCACTTTGTGGCCCACCGCCACGAAGTGATCATTCGGCGTACCGAGCACGACCTCGGCAAGGCCCTTGAGCGCGAGCACATTCTTGAAGGGCTCAAGATCGCCGTCGACAACATCGACGAGGTCATTCGCCTCATCCGCGCCGCCGAAGATACGCCGAGTGCGAGCGCGCAGCTGCAGTCGCGGTTTGGCCTGAGCGAACGTCAGGCGGAGGCGATCCTGAACATGCGGCTCGCCAAGCTCACCGGCCTTGAGCGCGAGAAGCTCGAGGAAGAGCTGGCGGAAGTGCGCGCGTTCATCATCGACATGCGGGGTATTCTCGAGTCGCGTGAGCGCCGCATGAGCATTTTGAAGGGTGAGTTGCTGGCGCTCTCGGAGACGTTCGGTGATGATCGACGTACCGAAATTGTCAGTGACGACGGCGAGTTCTCGATCGAGGACTTGATTGCCGATGAAGAGATGGTCGTGACCATCTCTCATAGCGGGTATATCAAGCGGACACCGGTGTCCTTGTATCATCGCCAAGGGCGTGGCGGTCGAGGAAAGTCGGGGGCCGATCTCAAGGAGAACGACTTCATCGAGCGGTTCTACGTGGCGAGTACGCACACGTACATGCTGATCTTTACCGATGATGGTCGCTGCTTCTGGCTGAAAGTGCACGAGCTGCCGCAAGCGGGCCGTGCCACGCGCGGCAAACCGATTGTCAACTTGATCAACGTGACGCCGGACACCCGTATTCGTGCGATTGTGCCAACCCGCGAATTCTCGGACACC
This sequence comes from Gemmatimonadaceae bacterium, assembly GCA_031421995.1. Classification (GTDB taxonomy): domain Bacteria; phylum Gemmatimonadota; class Gemmatimonadetes; order Gemmatimonadales; family Gemmatimonadaceae; genus Gemmatimonas. The sequence continues at coordinate 7,984 of JANOPS010000417.1, read as the reverse complement.
GAGTTTCTGCTGTTCTGTACGAAGAACGGCACCGTGAAGAAATCTGCGCTGTCGCAGTACTCCAATCCTCGCGCGTCCGGCATCAAGGCCATCAAGATCGAGGAGGGAGACGAACTCGTCGACGTGCAGGTGACGTCCGGTGCCAATGACGTGGTGTTGGCGACGCGTCACGGTCTGTCGCTACGCTTCCACGAAAGCGACGTCCGCGAGATGGGCCGAGACACCACGGGCGTGAAGGGCATTGATCTCCGACCGGCAGATCTGGTGGTCGGCATGGTGGTGATCAAGCGCGAAGCCACACTGCTGGTCGTCACTGAACGGGGCCTGGGCAAGTGCTCCGAGGTGAGTGAGTATCGCGTGCAGAAGCGCGGTGGCAAGGGAATCCTGACGCTCAATCGCACCGTGAAGACTGGCGATGTGGTCGCGTTGATGGAGGTCGTGGCGGAGGACGAGCTGATGCTCATGACACGGCAGGGGATTGCCATTCGCATCAAGGTTTCCGAGATTCGTGTCACCGGTCGGGCAGCACAGGGCGTGAAGTTGGTCGCGCTGGATGAAAACGACGTGCTCTCAGCGGTTGCGCGGGTCATTTCTGACGACGCCGACGACGCGGCCGACGGCGGAGAGGGTGGTGAGGTCGGCGAAGGACCGGACAGCGAGTAGTCGGCATCACGGTGGTGCCGAAGAGTGTTTCGGTACCGCCGATGACGCAGCCGCGTGCACGGTGTCATACGCCACACGTGTGCGGGTGTCCGACGAGACGTTGGTCGCCACGTCGTCGTCATGGTATACTGTAGTCGGTCGCCTGATGTGACTTCAGTTTTCGCGTCGCTTCGTATCCTCCCGTCAACAACGCCCTGAATGTCCATGGCTGCCTCGCGTATTCTCGTTGCTGATGATGATGAAGCTGTTTTGGAGTCAGTCACCTGGCTGCTGAAGGAGAACGGGTACGACGTGGTGCCGACCAATGGTGGCGTGCAATGCCTCGACGCGTTGGAGAAGCGCACACCCGACTTGCTGTTGCTGGACATTCTGATGCCCGATGCCGACGGGTTTCTGCTCTTGGAGCGGATCAAGGCCGAGGAGCGGTGGCGGGATCTGCCCGTCCTTATGCTGTCGGCGCAGCCGCCCGAGGACGCCTCGGTGCGCGCGCTGGGACTCGGTGCCGCCGATTTCATCCGCAAGCCGTATCGGCCCAAGGAGCTCTTGGCTCGCGTGCAAGCGCAGCTGCGCATGGGCGCAGTGCTGCGCGCCACTCGCCAAACCCTTGAGCGCACCGAAGTAGCGCTGACCCGGGCGCAGCAAGACGCCGACAGTCGGCGCAAGTTGGTCGATATCCTGCACGAGGTCACTGGCGACCTCTCGGTCTCTGAGCTGTTTCACCTCCTTGTGCGGCGCGCAGCGCGCGCTCTCGATGTGTCGCATTGCTCCGTGGTGCTCGCGCGTCCCGGTGACACGTCGGCCGTGGTGGTGGCTGCGTACGAAAACCCGCAGTTGCATGACTTGGTCATTCAGCTTGATCGCTATCCCGAGTTGAACGCCGCGCTCGACACCGGGCAACCAGTGCTCGTCGAAGACCTCGACACGCATCCGCTGTATCAGGACGTCCGTCAGGTGTGGGGCATTGAGGGCATCGAGGTCCCGATTCGCTCGGTCATGGCGCTGCCGTTCTCGATCGATCGCGGCCAGTACGGCGTGTTCCTGGTTCGGCGAACACGCGACCAGGAGCGCTTCGGCCCTGCGGACCTGGAGTTCGCACAAGCCGTGATCACTGCGGCCGTGGCGGTGATCCAGCGCGCGCAGATGGTCGAAAGCACGATGGCCGACAACGCGCGCCTGGAGCAGCTGGCACACACCGATCCGCTCACGCAAATCCTCAATCGCCGGGCGCTGACCGAACGCATCACCGCGGAAATGGAACGCGCGCTGCGCTACGACGCGACGTTGGCGCTCCTCATGATTGACCTCGACCACTTCAAGCGGGTCAATGATACCTACGGACACCTTGTGGGCGACGATGTGCTGCGTGACGTCGCGCAGTTGCTGACCGAGACCATTCGCGGCAATGACATCGTGGCGCGATACGGCGGCGAAGAGTTCCTGGTACTGTTACCAGAAACCGACGACGCTGGTGCCGAGTCGTTTGCGGAGCGCATCCGCGTGGCGGTCGAAGCGCATGAGTTCAACAGCGCGAACGAGGCTTCGGTGCTGCGGTTGACGGCAAGCATTGGCGTCGCGGTCTTCCCTGCCGCGCGCATCGAGTCGGTCGAAGACCTGTTTGCGCGCGCCGATGCGGCGCTCTACCGGGCGAAGGCGGACGGCCGCAATCGGTGGCGCATGTAGCCACGTGCGCTGCGCCGGCGGTGCCGTGGCACGCCCTAGCTCCCCTCGCGCCGCTCGATCTCCACCTTCAGGCAATGATCCTGCACCACACGAATGCCCCGGCGTGCGAGCGTCTCGGCCACCCCGTCATGCCGGATTCCGAGCTGCATCCAGACCACGTGGGGTTGGGCGGCCAGGATGTCGTCCAGATGTTGCGGGATGTCCGTCGGCCGTCGAAAGAGCAGCACCGTGTCCGCCGGCGGAACAACCGTGGCCAGCGAGCGGTGCACCGGCTGCCCCAAGATTTCGGTTACGCTGGGGAAGTACACCGGCACCGGGACCACGGTGATCCCGTGTATCGGCAGCATTGCCGGTACGTAGTACGCCGGCCCACCGGCCTCAGCGGTCTTGATCCCGATGACGGCCACGCGGCGCATGTGCGCGAGTATCCCGGTGATTCCCGACGCGTCCTCGATGAGACATGCACGCCAGTCGTCCGCGTCGCTGATTAGGTTCCCTGCCGACACTCCCACTTCACCCCCCGGAGAAATCCATGCGTATGCTTGTCCTCGGCGCCGGGCTCCAAGGCTCTGCGTGCGCGTTTGACCTGCTCAATAACCCGGCGGTCAGTCGTGTCACCTTGGCTGACGTCGCCGTCTCATCGCTGCCTACGTTTCTAAAACAGGCTGCCGACACCCGATTAGTACCACTGACCCTCGACGTGCGCAACGCTGACGCGGTGCGTGCCGCGTTTGCGAAGTGCGATGCGGTCATGAGCGCGATTCCGTACTACTTTAATTTTCCGTTGGCCCAACTCGCGGTTGAGGCGGGCGTACACTTCGCCGACCTTGGCGGGAATACCGAAATTGTGCGTCAGCAAAAGACGCTCGATGCGCAGGCCAAGGCCAAAGGCGTCAGCGTCGTGCCAGATACGGGACTCGCTCCCGGTATGGTGAACATCATTGCGCAGCACGGTATCGATCAATTTGACAGCGTCGAAAAGGTGCAGCTGTTCGTGGGTGGACTACCCCAACATCCCGAGCCCCCGCTGGGATACCAAATCGCCTATTCGATTGAAGGGATGATCGACTACTACACGACGCCATCACTCGTCGTGCGAGACGGCAAACCGCAGGAGGTCGCCGCCCTCTCTGAGCTCGAGCACGTCACCTTTGCTGCGCCGTTGGGTGATCTCGAGGCGTTTCATACTGCCGGTGGTCTGTCGACGATGGTCTACCGCTATGCGGGAAAGATTCCGACGATGGAATACAAGACGCTGCGCTATCCCGGTCACGCGGCGATCATGGAATCCATACGAGGGCTTGGCCTGCTCGATACGACCGCCGTCGACGTCAAGGGGCAGCAGGTCGTTCCTCGCGAGGTCTTCGTGCGCGTTGCCGGCGAGAAACTGCGCAAAGGGAAGCCAGATCTTGTCGCCCTTCGTGTCGTCGTGGCCGGGACCAAGGATGGTCAGCGCAGTACCCGCACGTGGGAGGTGGTCGACCGATTCGACGCCGAGCACGGCATCACCGCCATGATGCGCACGACGGGCTACACGCTCTCGATCACGGGGCAGCTCCAGGCTGGCCGAGCTATCGCTCCGGGCGTGCACACGCCTGACGAATGCGTGCCGGCGGAGCGGTATTTTGGTATGCTGGCGGAGAGAGGAATTGGGATAGTCGGGAGTAGGGAGTAGGGAGTACTCATTACTACAGGAGAAGTGCTCTGTACTGCAGGTCATGACTCAGTACTCAGAACTCAGTACTCCCCTCCCCGCTACTGTACTCGAAATTCCCCAATCAGTCCGCGTACGCGCAGGCTTGCTGTTTGCAGGAGCTCGGCGGTCGCTGAGACTTCTTGTGCCGACGCTGATGTTTGTTCGGTGCTGGCGGCGACTTGCACAGCGGCGGCGGCGTGGCCTTCGGACGTGTCCCGGGCGCTGGTGAGCGATTTCTGCACGGCGCCGAGCGAGGCGCGATTGGCACTGACGGCACCGGACACGCGTGTGGCCGCGCCCTCGACTTGTTCCACGGCGTGTTCGATGCGCGACAGCGCCTCGGACACGGTCGCCGCGACCGTCTCCGCGTCTTTGAGCCGCGTGGCACCCGACTCCACGGCGCTGGATGCGCTGACGATACGCGAGCGAATACGCTTGACGTTCTCGGTGACCTGATTGGCGGCGTGCGCGCTCTGCTCGGCCAACGTGCGCACTTCTTGCGCGACGACCGCGAATCCCCGTCCCGCGCTTCCGGCGCGCGCCGCTTCGATCGCGGCGTTGAGCGCGAGCAGGTTGGTCTGCGTGGCGATTTCGGAAATCACGCCGACGAAATCGTCGATCAGTGCTGTCGAGTCGCGCAGGGCGACCATCTCGCTGCGCGATTCCAGGACTACCGTCCGCGCGTCCAGCAGGGTATCGATCGCGACCTGCACTTGATCGCGCGTGGCGTTGGTGGTGTCGCGGATATCGCGTCCAACGCGCTCTGTTTCGTCGGCCGCTTCCCCAATGGTCGCTCCGGCTTCGGCCAGCACTTTCACCGTATTGCTGGCGTTGTTCAGTGCACTCAGCTGCAGCGCCGCGCCATGAGAGATGTCCATGACCGCTGTCGTAACGTGTTGCGATGACGAGGCCGACGCACTGGCTGACGCCGAGAGTTCACTCGCGGCGAGGGTGACCTGGTCCGCTTCGTCGCGCACGCGTGACAGCAGCAGCCGCAGTCGCTCACGCGCCTGTTGCATGGCGGCGATCAACTCCGCGTACTCCTGTGCCACGCGCGCGCCGTCCGGCGCGCTGGCAGGCACTCGCAGATCGCCAGCGCCCATCGCCGCCATCTCCGCGCGCAACTGCTGGAGCGGCTGCGTGACGGCACGGGATGTTGAGAGCCCGAAGAACGCCGCGACACCGAAAGCCAGTGCGACGAGGACTGCCAGACTCGCTTCGGATTGCCGCAGGACGTCGTGTAGCGTGGTGAGCGATTCGTCGGCGCTGGAGCGGGCATCGATGCGGAGTGACTGCAGTTCCGACTCGATAGACGCAATGTCATTGGCCGTCAACTGCAAGACGCGTTGCGCGTCCTGTTCGCGTCCGACCGACTGCCATGCGTGCGTGGTCGCGATGCGCACCTCGAGGACGGCCTGCAATTGACCAATCGTTTCCAGTCGCAGTCGCTCGGCGGGGCGGAGGAGTTCGCGCTGAACGGCGTCGCGGCGCAGTTGATCGGCTTGATCCACGAGGGTGAGATACTGCTGTTGATCACTGTCGCTCCGCGTATTCACGTAGCGCAGCCCGGCGACCAGTTCACGCATGATCGTGGTCGTGGCGCGCTCCGTGAAGTCCGCGCGGTCGGCAAGGGCGAGCACGGTCTGATTCGCTTGCGCGTTGCTGCGCGTCAGGCCCCACCACCCCAGAAGTCCCGCCAAGAGTAGTAAGCTGGTGGACGTGCCGAAGCCGGCGATGAGTCGCGAGCGGATGGTGCGCAACATCAGGGCGGTCCCGTCTGCGTGCGCACAGTCGAAATCAGCACTGTGCGACCGGCGATGTCGTGATTCTTTTCAAAGGCGATGCGACCGGCGACACCCTCAAGCGGCGGCACGCCAGTCGACCCAAGACGCTCAAGGGCACGACGCACGGCGGGTCGCGTGGTCGCCCCCTGTATGGCGCTTCGCCCAATGGCAAGCGCGGCGTCGTAAGACAGCGCCGCGAACATATCCGGAGCGTGACCGTATTGAGCCGTGTACTGTCGTGTGAACGTGCGGCCCTCCTCCGTGTCGATCCGATCCGACTGGAAAAACGTCACGTATCGGGCCCCCTCAGCCACGCTGCTGTCGCGAATCCCTGCGGTGCCATCGCCGCCGATGAACGCCACGTCCACGCGTGCGCGTTGTAGCGCCCGAAGGAGCTCGGTCGCATCCCCGAGGTCACCCGGGAACAGGAGGACGTCTGGTTTGAGGACGGCTAGCCGTTCGGCGTAGGCGTCCCACTCCGTCACCCCTGTGAGATAGGGGTCACGGGCGACGATCGAGGCCTGATCGCTCACGAAGGCCGTCGAGAACGTGCTGGCCCAATCGCGACCATAGGAGTCGTTGCGATAGATCACCGCCGCGCGCGTCACGCGAAGGGAATCGCGGATCCAACGGGCGACGAAGCGCGCCGCCGCCTCATCACTAGGCGCCATGCGAAAGAACCACGGGCTGATGCCTGAGAGCCGTGGTGACGAGGCCGTTGGGGAGATGGTCACCACGCCGTTCTTTCCTGCGTGTTCGGCGTCGGCATAGACCGGAATCGCCTCGAGACTGTGCCCGCTTTCCGGATGCCCGACCACCCCGATGACGGCGGGATCATTGGCGAGTTGCTGGGCGACACGGACGGCGCTTACGATACCGCTGTCGGGAAATCGGAGCCTGAACTTCGCCGGACCGGCGCTGTTGAGGCGCGCAATTGCCAGCTCCAGGCCACGCCGAAGGCTCTCGTAGCCCGGACGGCCGGGCACGGCGCCTACGCCGATTGCGAACACGTTCTTGCTTCCGGGACCCGAGGCGGCGTTCTGGCGCTGGCGCTCGTCCGCGTTCGGCGGCGCCTCGTCGTCTGAAGACGGCTGGCAGCCCAGGGCGCCGAGTGTGATCGCGAGCAGCAGTGGTACCATGGCGAGGACGCGCGGCATCCGTGAAGGCATACCGCGGAGGCCGAGCTGATGGTTGGCGCGGGGGGGGATCAGGCTTTGTGCCGTACCCACGGTGCCGGTACCAGAGGGGGGCGGAATCGTGTGCATCTACGGTACAGACGACTCGTGGGGCGCGACGCAAACACCCCCGATCGGTCCGAACTCGCCAACCCGGAACCGTCAAATAGACGCTTGTGTGGTTACTGTGCGGGACATTCGTCAATCGTCTGGAACGTTTCCGGTGGAAGTTCCTTGCCAGCTATGGAAACGCCGGTTTAGCTTCGGTTTGCCACACTTCTCTCCCTGTTCTTTTCGTGTGCACCACAGCGCGCGAAGGCAGGGTCAGTCCACTCTCAAGGAACCGAAATGGTTGGCATGCTTCGCCAGCGACGGATGGCTTCCGCGTTGCTACTGAGTGCACTCGCGCTCGGTCTCTCTGCGTGCGGCGAGATCTATCCAAACTCGACGTTCAATTGGAACACCGAGGTGAACGCCTTAACGGATTCGCTGTGGGACAAGCAACTCCTGTTGGGCACGTTGGTGTTCATTGCGGTCGAGATCGCGCTCGTTTACACGATCTTCCGATTTCGCGCCCGCCCGGGCGGCAAGAAACCACAACAGGTGCATGGGAACACCGCACTCGAGATCACGTGGACGGTCATCCCTGCGGTTATCCTGATCTTTATCGCGATCCCCACGATTCGCACGATCTTTCAGACGCAGGCAAAGGCCGCGCCTGAAGCGCTGCAGGTGCAGGTGATTGGTCATCAGTGGTGGTGGGAGTTCAAGTATCCGCAGTACGGGATCACGACCGCGAATGAGCTGTATCTGCCGAACGGACGCACGGTCAACTTCGAGCTCAAGACGCTGGATGTGCTGCACTCGTTCTGGATTCCGCAGTTGGGCGGGAAGCGCGATCTGATTTCGAACAGGAGCAATTTCTTGTGGTTTACGCCGAACAAGGAGCTTCCAACGTCGGCGTTCAACGGCTTCTGCGCGGAGTA
>JANOPS010000416.1:0-9382 GCA_031421995.1 Gemmatimonadaceae bacterium | reverse complement strand
GCACGGATGGAACACCGTGTCATCGGGTGTGCCGTTCTTCTTCATGCTGTCGAGCGCAGGCAAGAAGTTGGGTGATTCGAACGCAATGCCCAACGGTGGCAACATCGGGTATCCGGAAACGGTGGCGGAAGTGGAAGCCTTTAACACGCTCTTGACCATCACTGCGCCACGGATGTCAGCGGCAGAGCGGGCACGAATACGACAATTCCTGGACCGCGCGGCAGGACGACGGTAGACCACGGGGGGTGGAAGTATGCGGAACGTCGAGAAGCGCAGAAACATCGCCGCCGCGGTCTCAATGGTCGGGGCGGGATACCTCGTGGTATTCGCCGCGCTCAGGGTTGGGCCCGAGCATGCGGTGTTATTTGGGGGTGCCGTCGCCTCGTTCATTACCATTCCGATTGGCGTCTCCCTCGCAACGATATACCACCTCGCGATGCGTCAGCGACAACGATTGCTACGCGGGGAGCGACTGCTCTCGAAATGGATACTGAGTGAAGACGTGTGGTCTCAGTTCTGTGCACAACAGGAGGCGCGCACCGACGGAACGAAAAATGCAATCTGCGTGCGCGAGCACCGGGAAACGCACGGCGTGCCCGTGGTGATCACCGAAGAGTCGTTGATGGTCGACGACGACTTCTACCACCTCAGCGAACTGCGGGAGCTCACGTGGCACGAGACGGTGCCAGCGTACTTCGACTTCCGATCGGTCACGCACACCAAGTCGAGCGCAATCCACTGGCACCTGCGCATACCCGCGTCGGACAGCGATCCGGTGGCAATGCGGAACATTTTGGACTACTTCCAAGCACGACTGGTGCCGTTGTCGCCAGCCTCTCGCGCTCCCCGCATACGAATAATGCGGCGCATCAGCGTGGCGCTTATTCCGATCGGTGCCCTTGCTGCGCTTTTCGCGAAGCTGTACTACCACCAGCCGTCTATGCAGACCGTGGCGTTAGTGGCGTTGGTGATCGCGACGACGTGTCTTCCGATTGGCGTTATCGTGGGTGCCATGACGCACTGGTGGCTGACCAGCGGGCAGGGGAAGGGGGCGTGATGTATGGTACCGGGTCGGCGCGCGCGCGCGTATCGGGCCAATCGACGAAGGTGGTGTTTACGCCTTGCGCCGACGCCGGTAATTTGTGACGATGACACGTCGACCCTCCATCTCCGCAGCCGCCCTCGCGCTGCTCGTAGCTTCGTCGCTCAGCGCCCAGCCGGCATCATTCACGTGGCCAACGTCGACCCCGTCGAAGGTCGGTCTCAACCCCGCCGTTCTCGACAGCCTCGACGCCGAAATCACAGCGGGGAAGTACGGCAACATCGACCGCATGCTGATCATTCGTCGCGGTCGGATTGTGATAGACACGGTGTATCGACGCGACTACGACAAGATCTATGGCGACTCGTCGCGTGCCAGCTCGTCGCTGAACAACTCACACGACCCCACCGGGCCCTTCAACTACTTCAATCCGTGGTGGCACCCGAGCATATCTTCTTCCGCGCCACCGGCGTCGACATCGAGGAGTACGCGGCGCGCCATCTCTTCGCGCCACTCGGCATTACCAACTGGCATTGGAAGCGCACAACCTCGGGGGCCGTCGACACCGAGGGTGGCTTGTATCTCGAAGCGGGCGACCTAGCGCGGATCTGGCAGCTGTGGCTGCAAGGCGGCCGCTGGAACGGACAAACCGTCGTATCGGAACGCTGGGTCCGTGAATCCGTGACACCGCAGATCGCGACCAGCACCCGCGCTGGCGCGCCGAAGTACGGGTACAAGTGGTGGCTGTACAACAATCCAGTACAGAAGGACGCGTTCATCTGGGCCGGCTCGGGATTCGGCGGCCAGTTCCCGATGGCGTTCCCCGAACAGGAGATGGTAGTGGTGTTCAACGCGTGGAACATCAGCGGCGGGCCGACGCTGCCGCTGCGCGCTGTGCAGGAGCGGCTGATCAGGGCAGCGAAGTAGGATCAGCGGCTTGGCCCGTGCGAATTGTCCATGTCGGAAAAAATCAGCCACGGTCCGCCCGCGCTTCGCCGAAGGGTCAAGGTGAACTTGCCGCGGTCCGCAGTTTCTTCGCCGTACATGTAGGCACCCACGATGAACGCCACGGTGTCCGTCGCCGCAGCCGCAAGCGCGCGCAACCGCAGCGGTGCGCCGCCCTGGCCAGCATACGCCTCGCGGATCGCTGCGCGTCCGCGGACTGGTGGACGACCGCTTTGCAGAACGAAACCGTCCTCCGTAAACAGTGCGGCGAGCGCTGCGGCATCACCGCGTTGCCACGCGCTCTCGTAGCCGCGAAGGACGCGATCGAGCGCCGCCGAAAGGGTGATAGACGGTAGCCGTTGAACGTCTTGGGGCGGGGACGCGGGTGCACTCTGCGCCTGCAAAGTAGGCGCGAGCATGGCGAGGGTGAAGGCTGCGTGCAGGATGGCGAGGCGCATAAGAGCGTGGCGGACTAGAGGAGGGCCAAGCGCCGATACACGGGCCCGCGTGTTTCAAGAAACACCGCTACCTGCGCGGATTCAATGGACTGCTCTGCAAGTGGTAGCGTGTGAACGTCGGCGCGTCGTCGGCGTTGGTCGTGGTCACCACGATCCAGTTGGCACCGCCGTCCCACATACGTGCGTTGAAGGGGAGACGAATGTGCCCAAAGCGCGTGCCGTCGCGCCGAAAGCCGTCCCACCGTGCCTCTGTTGCGCCAACCGGGGGAACTGGCCGAATCCACACCGTGCCATCGGCTAACACTTTGATGCGGGTAATCGGTGACTGCACGGTAGGGATCTGTTCGAATGACATACGCAGCGGCGGCGGGAGATCGGCCAGCCGCTGCACCCGATACCGGGTGAGGCCGGCGGCGATGGCACTGTCGCGTTCCGCGGTCGTTACCGCTCGTGATGGATAGTCAACAGCGAGCGACCACGGTGTGCCGACCGCCGGAAAGACGTCAACGGCGTATCGATCGCCGTTGCTGTGTGCCACATCAAAGGCGGCGCCCACATCGCTCTGGACGCGTGGCGCGAATGGGGAAGGCGGTACACTCATGTTGCTGTTCGGCGCAAACACCGCAGGCGTTCGCACACGCGCGATCACGCGCGGCGCGCCGCTTGTTGGGACCGTGCGATAGCTGGCGTCGACCGGTGTCCCCATCACCGCGTGCGCTGGCACGTCCAAAATCACCAACTGCGTGTCGACCACGAAGAGATTCGCCATCGTGGGCGGCGGCAGAATCTTGCGCGTCGGCCCAGGGAGGCCGTCCATGCGAACGGACGCGAAACGCATTTGCGTGTTGTCAAACCACGTCACGAACCCATCAGAGGCCACATGGGCGTCAACGACGAAGCCGTATTCCCCAGGGCCTTGGCCCTTGCGCCCCAACTCGCGCACAAACGCGCCCGTCGAATGAAAGAGCCGAAGAGGACCCATGAAATCGCTGGCCAGCAGTCCGCCAGACGGCGTTGCGCGAACAGAAGCCGGATTGCGAAAGTCGCACCCGGCTGCAGTTGGATCTGCACACCAGGTAGCGGTGGCATTCAACGTCAGCTGCGGTGCACGCGTGTAGGTTGCCGCTGTCTCGTGCACGATGCGGCGCGCAGGGATGGGCTGCGCGTCGATGCGTGCGCTCGCGAGCGAGAGCGCAAACGCGGCGGTCACAAGGACAAAAGTGCGGGGCATGCTTCTCCGTGCGCTGGGCGTAGACCGGTGCTGTGGTGCCATCGACTGGGATCTGCCGCCAATCTGTGGGCACACGAAACACGCTGCGAGTCCCGCGCATGAAGATCGCGTGAAGACATCGTTATATTTTGGGCGCGCCGCGCGCGATTCACCAAACACCCGGTGTGCTCATCTATGCCACGCGAGATCATGTCCCGGTACGTAGCCTTCCTGCGCGGCGTCTCGCCGCAAAACCTCAGTATGGCCACGCTGCGCGCGTGCTTGGACACTGCCGGATATGCCGACGTCCGCACGGTGCTGTCGAGCGGGAATGTGGTGTTTTCGACACGGACCACGTCGGTCGAGGCGCTTGAGCGTCGACTCGCTGCTGACATCACGCACGGCGTGGGCCGATCATTCGGCCTCACGATCCGGTCGGTGGACTTCCTCACGCAGCTCGTCGACTCCGATCCCTTTCAGGCGTTCGCCGTGCCGAACGACGCGAAACGGGTGATCAGCTTTCTGCAGCAGCCCATGGCCGCGCCGCTCGATCTGCCGATCGCGCGTGATGGCGTCCAGATCTTTGCCGTGGTGGAGCGCGAAGTGTTCACGGCGTACCGCCCGCATCCGAAGGGGCCTGTTTTCATGACCATGCTGGAACGCGCGTTCGGCAAAGACATCACGACGCGCACGCTGGACACCGTCAGGAAGTGCGCGGGGGCGTGAGGCGCGGGACGACGACGCCGAACAGGACCGGCAGAGGGACTCACGAAAATGCCCTACGCAGGCGATTCTTCAACATGTCTCGCTCTCCCTCTCGGTTCTCCCGCCTACGCGTGCTGTCCCTCGCGCTGCCGCTCGTTGCCGCCTGTTCCTCCGCGTCCTCGCGCGCCGTCACCACGGCGCCCGTCAATCCGCCTCCCGTAGCCGCTGCGTGCAGCGCGCCTTTCACCCCGATCCCGGCAATTCAGGGGCGCTCCGATGCGTCACCGCTGGCCGGCACAACGATCACCACGCAAGGCGTCGTCGTCGGTGACTTCGAAGGACTGTCGCCAGCGCTGCGTGGCTTCTACGTGCAGGACGCGGCCGGCGACGGAGACGCCGAGACCTCGGACGGCCTTTTTGTCGTCAATGGCGACGCCGATAGCGTGACGCTCGGCGACGTGGTGCGGATTACGGGCGTCGTCGCCGAGGCGGACGCACAAACGCAGATCGCGAGCTACACCGCATTGGTTCGTTGCGCGAGTGGCGCGAGCGCTACGCCTGCCGTGCTCACGCTGCCATTCTCCGCCGCCGGGTCACTCGAACGACTGGAGGGCATGCTCGTCGCACTCCCACAAACACTCACCGTGACCGAGCATTTTCAATTGGGACGGTTTGGAGCGGTTGTGCTGTCGTCAGGCGGTCGGCTCTGGCAGCCGACCGAACGGTTCGCGCCGGGCGCTGAGGCCGCGGCGTTGCAGGCGGCCAATGCGCAGAATCGGCTGCAGCTTGATGACGCGACCAATGCACAAAACCCGGATCCCATTGTGTTCGGTCGTGGTGGATCGCCGCTGTCCGCCACCAATGCCTTGCGCGGGGGCGACCAGATCACCGGTCTCGTCGGTATCCTCACGCAGACGTGGGGCGGGCAGAGCGCAAGCCCGGTGGCGTATCGCGTGCGACCCACGTCGGCGTTGCGCAGCGCGTTGGCGTTCGCGCCGGCCAATCCACGATTCGCCGCGCCAGAAGCCGTTGGCGGCACGCTCCGCGTCAGTGCGTTCAATGTGCTCAACTACTTCAACACGTTTGGGACGGGCGCCTGCACGTTGGGTGATGGTGGCGAGAGCACCGACTGTCGTGGCGCGCCGAACGTGTCGGACTTTGATCGACAGGCCGCCAAGATCGTCAACGTGATCCGCGCGCTCGATCCCGACATCCTCGGCGTGATGGAGATCGAAAACGATGGCTACGGCTCGTCGAGCGCGATCGTCGATCTCGTGCGTCGTCTGAATGAGGCGACTGCCCCCGGTACCTTCGCGTTCATCGACGCCGATGCGCGGACCGGTACACGCAATGCGCTTGGCACCGACGGGATTAAGGTTGGGCTGATGTACAAACCCGCGCGTGTCACCCCGACGGGGCGCACCGCAGTGCTGGCGACGGTGTCGTTTGTGAATGGCGGCGACTCACGTCCACGTAGCCGACCATCGCTGGTACAGGCCTTTGCACAACCCAATGGCGAACAACTCGTCGTCAGCGTGAATCACTTCAAGAGCAAGAGTGGCGCGTGCGACACGCCAGACGCACGCGACGGACAAGGCGCCTGCAACACCGTTCGCACCATCGCGGCGCGTGAACTTGCCACGTGGCTGGCAACTGATCCTACTGGCACCGGTGATCCCGACCTGCTGTTGCTCGGCGATCTGAACGCGTATTCGAAAGAAGATCCCATGACCACGCTGTTGTCGCGCGGGCTGGTGGATCTCGAGACGACGCGTGGGCGCGGTGATCACTATTCGTACGGATTCGATGGGCAGTGGGGCAGTCTCGATCATGCGCTCGCCTCGTCGTCCTTGGCTTCGCAGGTGACAGGGACGACGACGTGGCACATTAACGCCGATGAGCCGTCGGTGCTGGGCTACGAGACCGCGTTCAAGAGCCCCGGGCAGCGGACGTCGTTGTATGCACCAGATCCGTTCCGGAGTTCTGATCACGACCCAGTGCTTGTGGGGATCCTGCTTCGCCGGTAGCGGTGTGCCATTTGCAGCTGGTGGGCTTACCGGTCAGATAGCGCGAAACGCTCGGGAGTACGAGTCCAGCTCATCGGGCGGTTCGGCCTCGGTCACTGAGTCGACTGCACCCTGCTCGCGCGCAAACACGGCAAACCCAGCAGGCGCCGATCGAAGCCCTTGGATGCTCGCGTGGCTGATCGAACGCACCTCACGCCAACCGATCACGTCCGAGAGATCTGCGCCGTCGAGCGTGGCGGCCGAAAGGCGCGCGTCGGTGAGATTGGCGCCTTTCAGGTACGCGGCGCTCAAGTTTGTTGCCACCAAATCGGCGCCTCGTAAATCTGCCCCTTCCAGGTTTGCACCCACCAGATTGGCGCCCGCCAGATTGGCGCGACGCAAAGAGCCGCGCACGAGGCTGGCGTGTGGCAGTTGTGCGCCCTCCAGCCATGCGTCATCCAGATTGATGCCGGCGAGCGACACACCGTTTCGGAGTAAGTCCGCCAGCGCCTCGATGCGTCCGCCGCTTCCCCCTTTCCCCTGCGCGCTATTGATGACCTGCCACGCCTGGTAATTGCTGTCGATCACTGCACGTGCTTCCGCAGCAACGTCCGCCGCTTTCCGCTCGCGTCGTCCCGCCCAGAACTGATACGAACCGAAAAGGAACGCGCTCAGCTCTAGTAGTTTCGAGGCATTGACCACGTTCTGCAGCCACACCGCCCATGTCACTCAGCACCTCCCACCACGTCCCCGTCCTGCGAAAGGTCTACAAACTGGTATCGCGCTCTCCGCGAGGGGGGAAAGCTCTCTCATACAAAGGGTCTCGCGCGTGACAGATGCGTAACAAGTCCGTCCCGAACGTGCTACGCGGAGCACGCCATGCCTGTATCCCACGCCTGTTCGAAGGGGGCTTAATCTGTCGGTACGGGATACTATGACGACGAGTTGTACGATGAGCCGCTCGATAGCGTTGCAAGGGCCTCTCTTGGTGTGTCTCACGGCGCTTCTCGCGTCGTCGCCGTTGTCGGCACAACTGTCAGCCGCACTGGCCTTGGAGTCGAAGCTGCGTGGGTGTTGGCGGACCGATCGTCCACTTGGCCCAACGGGTGGCGAAACGCCGGTCGATCGCGATGCGGGGTTTACGGTGTTCGTACTCCGTGACAGCGGGCGTCTCGCGCTGCCCTTCGTGTCCGAGCGAGAACGGCGCATGTGGGAAGGCCGCAGTTGGTGGCGTGTGCAGAACGACACGCTCACATTGGTGGTGTTTACAGGATTGCAAGGGTGGCGTGCTACCGTGCCGGGTGCTTCCGCCGGGCAAGCGCTGCGCGGCGACGCACTGTATCTGAGCGACGTCATCGTTGCCGGTGCTGTACCGATGGGCGTGCCCGTGACCCTGACCAAGATTGCCTGCGAAGCCGAGTGGCCGTCTGTCAGCTCGACCGCTCGGTGGCTGCGGCCGTGGGAACGCGACCAGCAACTCTACTTTCAGAACCGCGTGGACGAACCCGCCGCACTGCGCGCCGGCAAACTTCCGGCGGGGCTGCGCGCGATTCGCGCCCTGCGGTTTGATGAGCGCGCGCAGCCAGATTCCCTTGATGTTCAGCGTGGCGCTGTGCCGGTGTTTGTGCAGTTCGTTGTCGAGACGAACGGGCGCGCGGACGATACGCACGTCAAGGTCCTTGGCAAATACGGGAACGTCGACACCGCACACATACGGCGCATGGTATCAGCGTTGCGATTCACACCGGCGAGGGTCAAAGGCGCGGCGGTGCACCAGCTGGTCCAGTGGCGGCTGGATCTCAAACGGTGAGCGCGGTCGACCGTGACTCGTACTCAAGCACGTGAGTCGTCGCGCGCCACCACGGCATCTTGCCAGATAGTTGGGATGGTCGGGTTCCCTCAGATCACTCGCCCGTATTGTACAGACTGACGCCGTGCCGATAGCGGCGTGTTGCGCTCACACGTGGATCGATGTGGATCGAGGCGCGGGAATCCGTGTAGATTTACAGCGGAGTTGTGGTTGACGCCTGGCGTGCCACGGCGCGCCGACGGCGACCGCGACCGTGTCGGCGTATCCCCGTCGTGGAGAGCGGATGGCAGCTGTGTTCAGTATGAAGACGAAGCCAGCACCGATTGCTCTGCAGCGTATTCGGCTTGCGGGCTCCGGGATGTTCTTGCCAGAGAGCGTGGTCACCGCCGAAGAGCTTGACGAACGATTGCACTTGCCGGCGGGTTGGGTTGCCACAAAAACAGGCGTCATGCGACGACACTTCGCAAGCGCCAACGACTCAGCGGCCGCGATGGGCGCGGCGGCGCTAACGCGTGCACTCACCGATGCGCGATGGACAGCCTCATCGCTTGACCTGATCCTTTGTGCCAGCGGGACCGCGCAACAGCCCATCCCGTGCACCGCCGTGCTGGTCTCGGAGGCCATGGGTCCGTGCTGCGCTGGCATCCCGGCGTTCGATATCAACGCGACCTGCCTCTCCTTTCTCGCGGCGCTCGATGTGGCGAGCCTGCTGATTCACAGCGGCCGTCATCAGCGTATCGCGATCGTCAGCACCGAGATCGCGTCGCGCGGGCTTGATTGGACCGACCCGGCCAGCGCGGCGCTCTTCGGCGACGGCGCCGTCGCCACACTACTCGAAACCACCGCAGAACCGATCGGGATTGAGGCGATCCGGATGGAGACGTATGCTGAGGGCGCGCATCACTGCGAAATTCGCGGTGGCGGGTCGGGACTCCCCTCCATGCGTTTCGATCCAGCTCGCTCCCAGGACTACCAGTTTCAGATGGATGGTGAACGACTCCACAAGCTTGCCGCCACGCATATGCCAGGCTTCGTGTCCCGTCTCTTCGAACCGCTCGGTGTACGCCCGTCGGACCTCGATGCCGTTGTCCCGCACCAGGCCGGCCGTACGCCAGTTCGCCTGTTGGCTCGGCGATTGGGCATCAGCGATCGGCAACTGGTCATGACGCTTGACGAGCATGGCAATACCATCGCCGCTGGCATGCC
>JANOPS010000415.1:0-1667 GCA_031421995.1 Gemmatimonadaceae bacterium | reverse complement strand
AATGCGTCGGCGGTGCAGCGCGGTAGCGAACATCCGCTCGCCCGCGCCGTGGTTGCCGCCGCCGTTGAACGTGGGCTAAACGCGGACGCAACCGCCGACAACGTGCACGCCGTTCCCGGACGCGGCACCGAGGGCGCGATTGCCGATTCTGACTGGCTGATCGGCAGCCTGCGCTGGATGGAAGAGTTGAAGTTGCCGTTGGGTGAACTCGCGGACCGTGCTCTAGCCTTACAGAAGGAGGGCGCAACCGTTTCTGCCGTCGCGCGGCGAACTGACGGCGTGCTGCAGCTTGTTGGCCTGCTGGCATTCGGCGACGAGCCGAAACCCGGCGCGAAAGAGGCGCTGGCGGCACTGCGCAAACTCGGCATCCGCATCGTGATGATCTCGGGCGACAACAAGGGAGCCGCGCTTGCAATGGCGCAGCGACTGGGACTGACTGAGGAAGAAGTTATGGCCGAGGTGTTGCCAGGGGACAAAGCAGCCAAGGTGGCTGCGCTCAAGGCGGGTGGACACACCGTGGCCATGGTCGGCGATGGCGTTAACGATGCGCCCGCACTCGCGGCGGCGGACGTTGGCATTGCAATGGGCACGGGCACCGACGTTGCGATGCATGCTGCGGCGATCACGTTGATGCGCGGCGATGTCGCACTGGTCGCGGGTGCATTGGAGATTTCGCGGCGCACGGTCGCCAAGATCCGGCAAAACCTGTTCTGGGCGTTCGCTTACAACGTCGCAGGCATTCCGCTCGCCGCGTTCGGATATCTGAGCCCGGTGATGGCCGGTGCCGCGATGGCAATGAGCTCGGTGAGCGTAGTCACCAACGCGCTCATGCTCAGTCGCTGGAAACCGGGCGCAAAGTAGCATCGTCGTCACGATGCTTGTGCTCTTCAACAAACCCTACGGCGTACTCTCGCAGTTCACCAGCGACGGCGGCAAATGGCGCACGCTGGCCGATTACATCGATATTCCCGATGTCTATGCGGCAGGGCGGCTGGACGCCGATAGCGAGGGGTTGCTGTTACTCACCGACAACGGCAATTTGCAGGCCGCGATTGCGGGTGATCGCTCAACCGTGACCAAGACTTATTGGGCGCAGGTAGAGGGTGTCGCCACCGACGATCATGCGAAAAAGCTAGCGCGTGGTGTGACGCTCAGCGATGGGCCGACGGGCACTTCCAAGTGTCGCGTCGCGCAAGACGTGTCGGAGCCGTGGCACCGTGTGCCGCCGATCCGGGTGCGCAAAAGCGTTTCTGATAGCTGGATCGAGCTGACCATTAATGAGGGCCGAAATCGTCAGGTGCGACGCATGACGGCGCAGGTAGGGCTGCCGACGTTGCGGTTGATTCGCGTGGCGATTGGGCCATGGCGAGTGGAGGGAATTGCGTCGGGGGAGCTCTGCGTGCTGACGGACGACGAGGCCTTCGCGGCACTGCGAACCGTTGTTGGGGAGGGCGCGGTGCGCACTGGCCCTATTGTGTCGCGTCGATGACGAGTCAACCCATGGCGGGGCGAACGGGGCGCGCGGCGCGACCTTTAGAATTCAGACTCCGCATCCGTTAACTTTTTCGTTGGACATTCCACCCCCATCGCCATGCCCGAAGCCCTCGAAAAAGAGTCGCTCTCCGCGAGCGTGGATGATGCACTCAGCATTGCCCTAAGCGACGTCA
>JANOPS010000414.1:0-10630 GCA_031421995.1 Gemmatimonadaceae bacterium | reverse complement strand
CTACATCGCGCGCAGTATCGACCACTTTGTCAGCTGGCAACGCTGCAGCGCGATGCTTGAGGCCAGCGGGTTTCGCGTGGTGCGGGTCACTCGCTATCTGGGTGGCGGGGTGGCGCGGCATGATGCGGTGGCGGTGTAGCGCGCTGAGCGGTCAAACCGGGTGCGAGGACCGCTCGTTTTTCAACGTCCTCGGCGTGAACGCGACGCGCGGCCGATTCTTCACACCCGATGAAGGCGTGGGGGCCGGCGCCCATCCCGTGGCCGTGTTGAGTTTTGGGGCGTGGAAGCGCCTGTTTGCATCAGACCCGCAGGTCGTAGGACGCACGATTCCGGTGAACGGCCAAGGTGGCGCAACGCACTCGAGAAATCGGCATTCGCATGGCCATCGGGGCCACGGCCAACCATGTGATCACGCTTACCATGCGGCAGGGGCTGACCCTGGTGTTGATCGGCACGGGCATCGGATTGGCCGGTGCAATCGCCGCATCGCGATTGCTGGCCAGCGTGTTGTATGGTAGCGACGCGATCAGTCCGCTGACCTTCGTTGCCGTGCCCTTGTTGCTCATTGCGGTGGCGGCCGTGTCGACCTTTGTGCCGGCGCGCCGCGCCGCCCTGGTAGATCCCGCGATTACGTTGCGCGCGGAGTAGTACTCAGGCTCACGCCGTGTGACAGCGCCTTAGCCGCCTTTCCGCGGGTCAGCGGGCTCTGGAGTAAAGGGGTTCGATCACCGGCTGCTCCGCGCCATCGCGACGATCCAGCGGTCCTCAAGTCGCCACTGCGCATGGACACTCACGGCTTGAATGCTGGATTCTGGTAACGTGAGGCGCACGGTTGCACGGCCGTCGGTGTGTACGTCGAGTTCCACTTCAGTAAAGCGCACGTACCGATGCACGTATGGATCAATCGATTTGTAGACGGCTTCCTTGAGCGCGAAGCGGATGAGTGTGGCCTCGCGATGTTCCAGCGGATCGAGTCCCTGCAGCGTCTCGCGCTCCGCTCCGGTCAGGATGCGATCAGCGATCGACGGACGGTGCGCGTCGGACGCTGTGGGACGTTCCTCAAGATCGACGCCCACGAGCGCGCCAGCCGATGGCGCAAACACCGCGATCGCACGTGTGCGCTTGTGGCTGATGGACCCGGTAAACCCGGCTGGGATCTGCGGTGCGCCCCGACCGGTTCGCAACAGTGCGACGTCGCGCAGCTCCGGTGCCACCGTAACCATCGCCTCGCGCAGCGCGCGACGTCCCGCGATGAACGCGGTGCGTTGCGCCTCCGCCATCGTGCCAACGAGCGCCTGCTCAGCGGCGTGAAGCTCGCTGATCCCGAGCGCGTACGGCGCGTGCATCGCGGTGGGAGTGTGACCACCGGAGCCCAGTCGCGGCGGGATGCCGACCGAACCCAGCACGCCGCCGCCGATGAACGGCTCCGAGGTGACGATGATCGGTTCCAGGGATGGCGACGGAGCGCCGAACGGATGAGACATGGAGGCAGAACCTGGAGGACGTGAAAAGGACGGGCGCAACCGCAGCACGACCGCGATGTTGAAACCACGGGACCTCGTTCGCGACGACACCCGACGCAGTGAATGTAATTTCTTTCCCCCTGCGGGTGCGCCAATGCGCGCACTCAGACATTTTGTGGGATATGAACACACGCGAGCCGTTCTCAGGCAAAGCGACTATCCGCGCGCCAGCATCAAGTACGCGCGACGAAGCCAATCCGACGCACGCCGAGCATCCTGAACGTTTTCGGGGAGGGATGACGGCTGGTCACGCCTGGTATGCGGTGGCCGTGCTGACCTTGGCGAACGTATCCGGGTCCGTTGATCGGCAGATCTTTTCTTCGCTCGTCACGCCGATGAAGCGCGACTTTGGCTTGACGGATACCCAAGTCAGCCTGGTTGGTGGTTTCGGATTCGCGGTGTTTTTCTCCCTCTTCGGGCTGGTTATCGGCCGATGGGTCGACGCACGACGTCGGACGACGATCGTCGCGGTGGGCGCGGCGCTCTGGAGTGCGCTGACCGCGCTGACCGGTGCCACCCGAAGCTTCGGGCAGCTGTTTCTGACCCGCATTGGAGTGGGTGTGGGCGAGGCGACGTTGGGTCCGTCGGCCGTGTCGATCATTGCCGACGCGTTCCCGCGCGGTTTGCTGGGTCGGGCGATGAGTGTCTACATGATGGGCGTGTTCTTCGGGTCTGGCGTGTCCTACGCATTGGGTTCGTGGCTGGTGAGCCAGAAGGACAGACCGGGCTTCGTGACGCTGCCGATCGTTGGCGACATTCATCCGTGGCAGACGGTCTTCTTCGTGATCGGGCTTCCTGGGTTGCTCGTGGCGCTGCTCATGCTCACCGTGCGCGAACCGGCACGCACCGCCGGCGAACGCGCAAAGGCACAGGTGCCGGTCAGCGAGGTCATCGCGTATATGCGGCGCAACGCGCGAACGATGATTTCACTGTGTGTGGGCTTCACCTTTTCGGCCTCGGTGAACTGGGGTGTTGGATTCTGGTTGCAATCGTTCCTCGTGCGCACTCATCAATGGTCCGTAGCCCAGGCGGGGTTGCTGCAAGGCGTGCTCACCTGGGTATTGGGACCGCTGGGCGCCCTGCTTGGTGGGTGGTTGTTTGATCGCTATGCGCAGCGCGGCGTGACCGACGGTCCGTTGCGCATCGGGATGATGGGCGCTGCTGGCATGATTGTATTTGCCGGGCTGTATCCGATTGTGCCGTCGGCCGCGCTGGTGGTCGCGCTGCTGGTGCCCGTGAACATCTTCGCAGCCTTGCCGTGGGGCGCGGCCAATGCGGCGATTGCGGAGGCCATGCCATCACGGATGCGAGGGCAGGGGAGCGCGATCTTTCAACTGATGGTGGGACTTGCGTCCGGCATTGGTCCCACAGCGGTCGCACTGGTGACCGACCGCGTGTATGGCGATGACGCGTCACTGCGATGGTCACTGACCACGTGCAGCGTCATCGGCATGAGCATCGCGTTTGCGCTGTTTGCGTGGGGCCGGCCAGCGTACCGTGCGACAGTCGCGGCACGCAACGCGTCGCGCGAACGAGCGGTCGCGAGCGCATAGCGAGTTGCGAGTTGCTAGACCTTCAACCGCCCGCGAAATCCACGGGCGGCGTAATACGATTCGGCGCCGTTGTGGTAGACGAAAATGTGGTCGTAGCGGCGATCACAGAACAGCGCGCCGCCGAGTCCACGAATAGCGGCCGGTGTGCGCACCCAGCTCGACGTCTTTCGATCGAACTCGCCGAGCGTTTGCAGCGTGCGATACTCGTCTTCCGTCAGGAGCTCGATACCGATCGTCGCCGCCATCTCGACTGCGTTGCCGGCGGGCTTGTTCTCTTTTCGCGCGTCAAGCGCCGCGCGATCGAAGCAGAGGCTACGCCTTCCGGCCGGGCTCTCTGCCGCACAGTCGCAGAAGATGATTTCCCCGCTGTCGGCGTCGCGACCAATGACGTCCGGTTCACCGCCAGACTGGTCCATGGCCAAGAGTGCATCGAGCTTGGCGGGACGCGCGGTGAGCCTCGATTCGACGTCACGCCACTCGATGCCGACGTGACGGCGCGCGTGTTTGGCAAATCGCTCGCGGAGGGTGTTGAGGAGTTCAGTGCGTGGAGTGGCCTTCACGAATACGCGTCCGGTAACGGGTGCAAAGGGGTTCATGGATGGCGAGCATCTCAGTAAGCTTCCACGATGCCACGAGTCGCCTTTCTGACGCTTGAAAACATAGCCGATTTCGTCAGTGATGACGCGTTCGCGCTTCGGGAATTGGCACGTCGCGGCTGGGACGCGGTCGAAGTTCCCTGGTCGCAGCCGGGCGTTGAGTGGAGCACCTTTGACCTGGTGCTCGTTCGCACGACCTGGGACTACATGGACCGGGTCGACGAGTTCCTGACAACGCTGGCGGAGATCGAAGCCAGCGGGGCGCGCCTTGAGAATGCCCGCCCTATTATTGAATGGAATATCGACAAGCAGTACCTGCGCGAGCTCTCCGCGCGCGGTGTCGCCATCGTGCCAAGCGTCTGGGGGCACGGCGGCGATGAACACGCGTTCTCCGGCCTGTTCGCGACGCTTCGGGACGCCGAGATCGTCGTGAAGCCGACGATCAGCGGCGGCGCGAAAGACACGTTCCGATTGCAGGCACCGCTGAGTGACGCCACCCGGCGGCAACTCGTGAATACGTTCGCGGATCGCGATTGGTTCGCCCAACCGTTTGTGCGGTCCGTGCTGACCGAGGGCGAGTACTCGCTCTTCTACTTTGCGGGCGCGCTCAGTCACGCCATTCAAAAAGTGCCGAAGCAGGGCGACTTCCGTGTTCAGGAAGAGCACGGCGGCGAGATTTGCGGCATCACCGTCACACCGGAATTGCGACGCGTAGCCAACGGCGTCATGGCGACACTGGATCCGCAACCCTTCCAAGCGCGCATTGATCTTGTACGCCTCGACGACGGGCAGCTGTCGGTCATGGAAGTCGAGCTTATTGAGCCCTCTCACTATTTCCGCATGCACGAACGCGCGCCGGCGAATTTCGCCGACGCGCTTGAACGACTGCTCGTTGGACCCGCCACGTAAGCATCATCGTCCTTAGGGCGACTTCGGCGTTACCCGGAACAGCCCGCCCGTCCTCGTGTTCTCGATCACCCACAGTGCGCCGTCGGGGGCCACCGCGACGTCGCGAATCTGATAGCCCACGCGCCACCGCTCGGCGGATGTTGCGCCGCCTTTGCCGTCGAACGTGATGCGATTGAGCGTCTGTGTTGCCAGACCGCCAACAAACGCGGATCCGTTCCATTGCGGAAACATCGCGCCCTTGTAGAACGTGAGGTTGCCCGGAGCGATCACGGGGGTCCAGTAGATCACTGGCTTCGCCAGGTCCGGTCGTGTATCGGGACTGGGAATCGGCGTTTGGTTGTAGTTGACGGAATACGACACCAGTGGCCAGCCGTAGTTCTTGCCTGGCTCGACAAGGTTCAACTCGTCGCCACCGCGTGGGCCATGTTCAACCTCCCAGAGGCGACCGTCGGGCGCGAAGGCGAGTCCGTAGGGAGTGCGGAATCCCGAGCTCCACGTTTCCGATGGTGTCAGGTTCTGCCCAAGGAACGTGTAGCTGAAGACGACCGGTGCGTTTTTTGCGAGTTCGGTATCGCGCGGTGGATTGATGATGTCAATCGTGGACGCTCCGGTCTTGCCCGCTTGCGGGTTGCCTGGTGCCGGTTTGCCGTCGAGCGTGAGGCGAAGAATCTTCCCGAGCGGGGAGTTCGGATCTTGCGCTGGCGTCATGCGCTGGCGGTCGCCGACGGCGAGGAACAGCCACTTCTTGTCAGGGGAAAAAGCGACAGCTGCGCCGAACTGTCCGCCTCGCCCACGAGCGCCGTCTCGCCAGATCACTTGCAGCCCTTCGAGTCTGGCCGAATCATCGCCGATGGAAAGCCGCGCCCGGGCAAGTGCCAAGCTTGACCCGCTGTCGCCCGGTTCCGAATATGTAAGGTACACGCTGTTGTCGGTGGTGTAGTTGGGCGATATGTAGACGCCCAGCATGCCACCCTGTCCCTGCGCCAAGACGGCGGGCACGTTCGCCACGGGAGTCTTCTTTCCGTTTTGGGTGACCAGCCACACAGGACCCACCTTCTCGGTGACCAACATGCGGCCATCCGGCAGAATCGCGATGCGCCACGGAAGCACGAAGGTGGCGACCTGCGTCATCGTAAAGGGCGCGTTCGCTTCGGGCGCTTGGGCGCCGGCGTTCACCTGCGCGGTCGCCACGGTTGGCGTGAGCGTTGATGTGACCGCAAGCAACAAACTCACGCTGGCCAACACCTTCATAATGAACTCTCCCTTGGGTCTTTAGGACGCCGAACCATCAGGACGCTGCACGACTATGAAAGGTGCGTCACCCCCCTCGCTTTCGCGAGGGATCCGTGCGACCATATCCCTTCGGCTAGGCCCTCTCCACGCGCATCTCTGAACAGCCGTGTAGGGGTACGAAGTTACCACCTGCGATTCCGCCATAATACTTGTCTGAGTCGCGAGGCGATCCTCGCGGCAACGCAGTGGGCGATCGGCCGCTCACCAGCGAAGGCGTCCCACCGGCAGCGCCGTCAAAGTACCCGCGATGATCGAGGGCGCCCCAGAGCGAACCGGCCCCGAACCTCCGCACGGAGAACGTCGCGCGGTCGCGCTCTTCGTCCGCGACGTGGTACTCATAGCCGTGGCATACCTGGTAGCCGGTCGACTTGGCCTCATGGTTGCGTCGATCGGAGACAACATCACCCTCGTGTGGTTACCGACCGGAATCGCGGTGGCTGCACTGTACAGGCTGGGTCTTCGGCACTGGCCTGGGGTGACCCTCGGTGCGCTGTTTGTCAACGTGATGGTTGGCACGCCCCTGTGGGTCTCGCTCGCGATGGCCACGGGAAACACGCTCTCGCCAGTGCTGACCGTCGTGATCTTGCGGCGATTGGGGTTTCGCGACGCGTTCGATCGCTCTCGGGACATCCTCCTCCTCTGTCTCGCTGCACTCGCCGGCATGGTGCTGTCGGCGTCGTCAGGAGTTTCGGCACTTTCGCTCGCCGGTCTTCTGCCGACAGGCCGCGGTGTAGCCTGGTTCGTCTGGTGGGCAGGCGATGTCATGGGCACGGTTGCTGTCGGGCCGTTGCTCCTGTCTTTCAACCGACGCGAGCTACGCGCCATCGTTGCAAGGCGCGCCGAATTTCTGGCTCTGTCCACGCTCACGGGACTCGCCGTATGGGCGGTGTTTGTCTTCAATCGCGGCCCGAATGGACAGGCGTTGTCGCTGGCATTCGTCCCGCTGCCCTTCGTCGCCTGGGGCGCGCTTCGCTTCGGTGCCGTGGGAGCATCGCTCACGATGATCGGTGTGTTCATTGGCGCGGCCTATGGCACGGCGAATGGCACGGGCCCCTTCTATCGAGAGGCCCCGCTCGTCGGCCCGTTCGCCCACGCGCTCTATTTGGCCACCAGCGCCGTCCTTGGTTGGATGATCACGGCGCTCAATCTCGCAAGGCTCGTCGCAACGGACCGGCAGCGCCTGCTGGAGCGGGCCCTGAGTGATGTATCGCTTGGCGTTCTACTCAGCGACGCGGATCGTACCATCACGTACGCGAATCTGGGATTCACTCGGCTCACTGGATACAGTGAGGGCGAGCTCCTCGGACAGAGTTGTCGAGTGCTTCAGGGTCCCCTCACCGACCCAGATGTCGCGCGCGAGCTCAAGGCGTCGCTGCATCAGCACAGACGATTCGAAGGCGACATCCTCAACTATCGGAAAGACGGTACCCCGTTTTGGAACGCGTTGCTTATTTCGCCCGTGTTGGACGAGCATGGAAAAGCAGCCGGATTTTTGGGCGTCCTTCGCAATGTCACCAGACAGCGAAACGCGGAAGCGGCACTGCAGGAGAGCAGCAAGCGACTGGATGATGTGCTCAACGCCATCGAGAATGTTGTGTACTCCTCCACCCCTGATGGCAGTACGCTGCTGTTCATCAGCGGCGCGGCAGAAACGTTGTACGGCCGACCCGTCTCCGAGTTCATGACTGATGCGCTTGCCCGCCAGGGGGCCGTTCACCACGATGACCGCGCGCGCGCCGAAGCCGCATGGCGGCAAGTGCGAGAATCAGGGCGATTCGACGTGGACTATCGGCTGATCCGCGCCGATGGCTCCCAGCGTTGGGTGCGCGACCACGGCCGGGTCGCGCTCGACGAAACCGGACAGCCGTGTCGTATCGACGGTGTGGTGACTGACATCACGGCCAGAAGGTCGGCCGAGGAAGACGTCCTGCAGAACGCGGAACGATTGCGTTTGGCGCTTGCCGCCTCCAATCAGGGTCTCTTCGATCTTGACGTATCCACAGGCGCCACTGTCGTGAACGAGGAATTTGCGCGCTTGCTGGGATACGATCCAACAGATTTCGTCGAGACGAACGCCGCGTGGAGGGAACGGCTGCACCCGAGTGAATGAGCGCGCATTGTCGCGGCTTTCGACAACTTCCTCGCGGGTCGGCTGTCCGAGTATCGAGTCGAATTCCGCCAGCGCACCAAGGCGGGCGACTGGAAATGGATACTATCGCTGGGGGGTGTGGTGACACGAGGCGCTGATGGCCACCCGCTCCGCATGCTGGGGACTTTCACAGACATCACGGAACGTAAGCGCACTGAAGTGGTCAGTGCGGCGGAGCGCGATGTGTTGGACTTGCTGTCGACGGGCGAACCGCTGACTGACGTACTCGCGCGACTCGCGACGTGTTACGAGGAGGTATTTCCCGGCACGATGATCTCGATACTGCGCTTGGACGAGGAGGGGACGCGTCTCCGTCCAATCGCGGCGCCGCACCTTCCCCCTTCGTTCTTTCCTTCCGAGAACGGGCTGGAGATTGGGCCCGATGCCTGCACGTGGGGTGCGGCCGCGTACACAGGACGGGTAGCGGAGGTCGCCGATATCCAGACTGATCCATTGCCTGCTGAGTGTCAGGAACTTGCGCTCACCTTCGGACTTCGGTCGTGCTGTGCGGCGCCTGTGGTGTCGTCGGGAGGCAGAGTGCTGGGAACGTTCGCGACGTTTCGGCGGGTGCCACATCGCACTGATGCCGCGGAGCGTGCGATACTGGAACGCTGCGCGCGATTCGCCGCGCTTGCTATCGAACGGCACCAACTTTCTCAGTCGTTGCAGGAAAGTCAGGTCCGGCTCAAAACGCTGGTCGGTAATCTTCCGGGCATGGCCTATCGCTGTTTGAACGACG
This sequence comes from Gemmatimonadaceae bacterium, assembly GCA_031421995.1. Classification (GTDB taxonomy): domain Bacteria; phylum Gemmatimonadota; class Gemmatimonadetes; order Gemmatimonadales; family Gemmatimonadaceae; genus Gemmatimonas. Next base: position 1,868 of record JANOPS010000414.1, on the reverse strand, counting down.
CTCACTGGACCATGACGTACTGCAGCGACGGATGCGAGCCGCTGACTGGATTCACGCGCGATGAGCTGGAGTCGAATCGACTGGTTGCGTACGCCGACCTGATACATCCCGACGACCGCGACGCGTTGTGGGCGAAGTGCCAGGCGTCGCTGGACGCGCGCGTTCCCTGTCAGAATGACTATCGGATTATTGACAGGCAGGGCCGTGAACGATGGGTTTCCGAGCGCGCAAGCGGGCACTATGCCGAATCGGGAGAACTGCTGTCGATCGATGGGTTTATCCAGGACATCACGGAGAGCCGGCAGCACGCCATCGAACGAGGGCTCCTGGAGCGAAAGATGCTGGAAACGCAGAAACTCGAGAGTCTCGGGGTGCTTGCAGGAGGGATTGCGCATGATTTCAACAACATCCTGAGTGGAATCCTCGGTAACGCCAGCCTCGGAGTGGCCCAGGTTTCCGCCGGCGCACCCGAGGAGGAATACTTCCTGGACATTGCCGAATCGGCACGCCGCGCTGCCGACTTGTGCCGCCAAATGCTGGCGTACGCCGGCAAGGGACGGTTCATCGTACGGGCCCTCGACCTGTCGCAACTCGTCGATGGTACCACGCCGATGTTGCGGCTCTCCGTGAGCAAGAGCGCGCTGTTGCGATTCCACTTGGAGGCGAACCTGCCCGCCGTTGAAGGCGATGCCACGCAGATTCGACAGGTGCTCATGAACCTGATCATCAACGCGTCCGAGGCCATCGGCGAAAGCAGTGGGGTGATCAGCGTCAGCACGGGAATGACCTACGCCGATCGCGCGTTGCTTGGGCTATCGCGCGTGGCCGGCGACGTGCCCGAAGGGAACTATGTCTATCTCGAGGTCAGCGACAGTGGGGCGGGCATGCCGTCGGACACCCTTGACAGAATCTTTGATCCGTTCTTTAGCACGAAGTTCACCGGACGTGGCCTTGGTCTCGCGGCTGTGCTGGGCATCGTTCGCGGCCATCGTGGCGCACTGACGCTGATCTCCGAGGTAGGGAAGGGCACCACGTTCCGGATCCTGTTTCCTGTGGCGACAGGTCCGGTCGATCCTGTGTCGTCAAGCCCGCAAATAGCCGCTGCTTGGCGCGGCGAAGGCACTGTGTTGGTGGTAGACGACGAAGACTCGGTCCGCAGTATCACCGGGCGCATGCTGCGAGCGACCGGTTTCGACGTGGTGCTCGCCGCTGATGGCCAGTCGGCCGTGGAGATATTCCGCGATGACCCGACGCGCTTCGCGCTCGTAATGCTGGACCTCACCATGCCAGGTCGAAACGGCGAAGATGTGATAGAGGATTTGCTGGCCTTGCATCCGGATGCGAGAGTGATGCTGATGAGCGGCTTCACTGAGCAGGATACGCTGACGCGGTTTCCCAGAACAGGCTCGGCGAGCTTTCTTCAGAAGCCCTTTTCCTACGAGTCGCTGCGTGAGGCAATCAAGTCCGTCCTCCTCAGTCAGCCTCGCCCGTGAAGCCGGCGGGCTCCGCCTCACCAGACCGCGCCGACATGATTCGACGGTCGGTGAACGCCGAACTTGCTTCAGCGCTGGACGCGACGCGCAACCTGCCCGAGTATTGAGGAGCCCTTCACCCGGAGCCCATCGTGTCTGACTTGCCCGATCGCCGACAGTTTCTGACGCAACTCGCTGCTTCCAGTGTGCTGGCCGCGGGGATCGTCCCTTCACTCGACCCGTTCACGACTGACGCGGCAACGCTCGGCTCGACTGGCGGGGCCGGCCCATTCGCCCCGAGGGCCGACGAGGCCGACGAGAAGGTGTTTGCCGCCGCGCGCAAACAGTTTCTGTTCCCAACCAACGTGACCTACTGCAACACAGGCACGCTCGGTG
>JANOPS010000413.1:0-1915 GCA_031421995.1 Gemmatimonadaceae bacterium | reverse complement strand
TACGTCCCCGGTGGCCACCCCAAATTCCCCCATCTGTGGCCGGGTCAAACTCCCCCACCTAACGTGCGCGGGACACGGTGAGGCTACGGTGCTTTCGACTGCTTGGCAAGACGCGCGGCCGCTTCCTTGAGACGCCAGCTCTTGCCCTCGAATTTGAGCAGATGGCCGTGGTGCAGCAGGCGATCGAGCAGCGGCGTGACGACGACCGTGTCGCCGAGTAAGCGCGCCCAGTCTTCAAACGGGCGGTTCGACGTCACGAGCGTCGAGGCCTTTTCGTAGCGACTCATCAGCACGTCGGCCAGTTCGTCACCCGCTTGCGGGGGGAGTTTGCGCAGGAAGAGATCATCGATCAGTAAGAGATCGACTGCTTTCAGTTGCTGACGATAGGCGCGGAGCTGCCCGAGTTCGCGCGCTTCCGCGAGGTCTTCGATGAGCTGATGCGCTTCGCGGTACAGCACCTTGTACCCGCGCTGCACGGCCAGCAGCGCCAGCGCTTTGGCGCAGTGACTTTTGCCGGTGCCCGGTGGACCGATCAGCAACAGATCCTCTTTCGCGTCGACAAATTGCAGCGTGCCCAGCGCCAGCACGTCACGTTTCGGCACGCGCGTGTTGTACGTCCAGTCGAAATCCTTCAGGTCTTTGCGCTCGCGCAGTCCGGAGAGCGTGAAGCGCCGCTCGAGCAGCCGCGAGCGGCGCCGATCCAGTTCGTCTTGCACGAGCCAGGAAAACGCTTCGAGGAAATCCATCTCGTGCGCGGCGACTTGCAGCGCACGCGCCTGCATCGTCGCGCTCATGCCCGACAAGCGGAGCGCCCGCAGGGCCTGTTCGAGTTCGGTGATCGACATCGTCATGAGGCAGACACCCCCGCCGGGATCGCCGACACGTCGTCGGTCGCGTGCTGCTCCCAAAATGTTTGGTACTCCGTCAGATCTCGGATGCCTGGGCCCGATTGCGTGAGCGGGGCGGCCACGACTGCCACCTGCGCCGCCTCGGCACGCCGCGCAAGCGCGCTCTTGATCGCCGTGTAGGACACGCAGTCGGCGGCGAGCAGGCGCGCGCACACCGCTTCGATGTCGGCGCACGCATACGTGCGCGGCAAACTCGCGAGGCCATAGAGCGCCCGCTGTCCCGGTCGCCCGAGACGCGCGAAGAGCACCTGCGCCAGCGCGGCCGTCTGCGGACCGATCTGCGCGGCGCGCGCCAGGACGCGCGCGGTGTGGCGCGACGGATTGAAGAGGCGATCGGATTCGGCCATCACGAAGGCCCCTTTGCGCAGCGCCTTCTCGTGGCGGCGCAGCACCGCGCCGGTGCGATCCAGAATCTCAATCGCCTGCGCATACACGCGGATGGTAACCACGCTCGCGAGCGCCGCTTCGCCCGCCGCATAGTACGCGCCTTCGATCTGCACCAAGCCGGCATCATCGACCGTGCGCACGCCCTGCGTAAACGCGTGAAAGCCCACGAGCGGCAGCGGCAGCAAGTGCGGCTGTTCCGCCCGATACAGTTCCAGCACCTGCCGCTTCTTCCGTCCATGAATGCGCGGCGACGCCCAGCGGTCTTCCCACTCCGCGAGCCACGTGTTCTGCGCCTCGAGCGAGTCGAAGGTGCGTCCTTTTAAGGCGGTGCTTTGCGTGTGCTGAATCGCCGATTCGACCGTCCCCTTGCGATTGGGATCGCGCACGCGACACGGATCGGCGACGACACCATAATGCGCGAGCATCGCAGCATACACCGGATTGAGGCCCGGTTCGTAGAGGTCGGGCTGCACGACGCCTTCCCGCAAGTTGTCGAGCACCATGTAGCGACAGCAGCCGCCGAACGCGCGGAAGGCTTCTTCATGCAGCTGCGCCCACACCAGCTGTGACGTCTTCCACACCACTTTCCGAAAGCTCTTGCCCGAATACTTGAGCGTCAT
>JANOPS010000412.1:0-2569 GCA_031421995.1 Gemmatimonadaceae bacterium | reverse complement strand
GGTCGGCGTGTAGCTGGCGGCGGCGGTGCGGGCTTGCTCGGCGTGCCAGCGGTCAATCACGAGGCCGAGGAAATACTTGACCGAGCGCGGCGGCCGGTCGTTGGTCAGCGCGGCGGCTGCGGTAAAAATCACGGCGTGGGCATACTCGACGCTGATGCCCGCAGCGCGGAGTGCTTCGGCGACCTGCATGCCGCCAGGGTGGCCGTGGTGGATCGGCACGGGCTGTTCGCCGTAGCGTTGGCTGATACCGGCGTTGGCGGCCGTGGTCAGCAGCAGCGCGTCGTCGGTTAGCGATCGTCCGTCGTCGTCGGACGGCACCGACCCCGCGCGTGACTGACTACCGATAACCGTACCCGTAACCGTACTCGTAACCGTAACCGTAACCGGCCGATTGATGCCATGCTGACCACGGGGCGGCACCGTGTTCGCACCGTGCTGGCCCCGTGCTGAGTCGGCATCAGCAGCGGAAACGGCGTCCGCACTTGAGGGACTTGGTGCGTCTGATGGTCGTTCGTCTTTGTGGAATCCCTGCCAACGATTGAACGTCGGGATCACCCCGTACCGGCGCCCTTTGACGACGTAGGAGACGAGAAACCCGGCCGATTCGAGTGCGGACAGCGCCGCGTCGAAGTCGATCGGATCGTACGGCAGGCAGACCAACTTGAGTTCGCGAGGCTTCCACTCAAAGATGCCCCGTCGATCGGCCTGACACCACAGCGCAGCAAATACGAGACGGAGCGGCAGTCGGCATGCCGCCTCCGCGTCGTACAGTTCACCGTGCGTGAAAAACGCAGGGGAGAGCGTCCGCTTACGCGCCATCTGCACCCCCCTCGCCCGCAATCTTCCGCCGCCCCGCGTCGCTCAGGCGCGCAAACGCGGCCAGATCGCGCAGCTTGTCGGCAATCACCCGCCGCTCGCCGATGGTCATGGTGAGCCCGCGATACTCCAGCCGTGCCGCGATCGTTTCGGCGTCGCGGATGGTCTGGCGTAAATGCTCGGGGTCGCGGATCACGCGGCGGCCCTCGCGAACTCAACAACCCACACCCACGGGTTTGACGACCACGGGGCGCGCTTGCCGTTGATCTCATCCCACAGTAGAGCGTACGCACCGCGCGAGGTGCCACTGAGCTCTTGCGTCGGCGCACCTTCGCTGTCGTGGCACCCTTCCGCAATCGCGTCCGCCTCGCTGATATCCTGCAGCCGCCCCACGCGCACGCCTCTTATCTCCAGCGTGATGCGTGAGGCCCACCGTGGCATGAAGATCGACGGGCGCCAACGCAAGCCACCCGTCGACAGGTCGAATCCCTCGCGATAGATCGCGGCCTCGTAGGTGTCGCGCTGGTTGACTGTTTGCTGGATGCCCGTGCTGCATCGGTACGCCGTCGCGGGGACTATCGCGTGTGTCTCGCGCACCCACATGCGGTCGCCTACTGTGCCGTAGGGAGACGTAACTGCGGACATCCAAGCGCCTTGCACTCCGAAAACGACGCTGCGATACGGCACCCCGTCATCGTCGAAGTAGTCGACCATGCGCTCCAGCGCGACAGGCTCAGATACAGCACGCGGGAGCTTCACAACCCGTCGCGTCTGCGTCTTGCTGCCATCGAGGATGGCGCGCACCATCGGCGCGCTGAACAGGATTGGGCGTTCTTTAATCGTGCTCACGCGGCCACCCCCATCGCGTCCAACATCATGCCGGTATGCTGCGCGTGCTGCTCGCGGGTCCAGAGAGCGTACGGCCCCCACTGCGGCACCAGCGCGGCCAGCGTGCGCCCGAAGGGTGAGTCCGCTTCCTCGCGCGGATAGCGCCGGTCGGGCTTGGGCATGGCGCGGCCCGCCGCGGCGGCGCGGTAGCAGTCGTCGAAGAGGTACCAGCGGATGCGGGTCCGGGCGTCTTTCCCGTCGCTCACGGCCGCAATCGTCTCGTGCGGCACGTCGCGCCGATCGACGCCGCGGTTCGCGACGAACACTTGCCGGTCGTCGTGCCACACCGCGATCACTTCGCGCACCGACTCGGCCCGCTGCCACTTTGTGGTGGCGTACGTGCGCAGGCGATACCGCTCTTTGTCGTGCAGATACAACCGGCGTAAACGGCGCATTATTCGGGTGCCTCATGGTGAATTGGCGCGCGCTCGCAGCGCATAGAGTATCCGCCGGTAGCGTAAGTGCTGCTCATCTCGTGCGCGTCGTCCTCGACCAGTTGCAGCAGCGCCAAAGCCGTGTCGCGCGGGACGAACTTGTGCAGCTCGCGGCAGACGGTCGCCGCGTTGCGATCCGCGAACAGCTTGCCGGTGGGGCCGCGGAGCACCCAGATATAGTCTCGCATCATGATACGGAACCCCGCACCACGAGCCGCGCGCCGTCGAACTCCACAGCCAGCGTGGCGCCCATTTTGCGCGCCGCGTCCAGCTTGGCGATGGTGAGCGGGTTCATCAAATGCACGACGGCGATGACTTGCGGTGTCGTTGGTCTTGGGCGTGGCGCGACGCTCAGGGAGAGCGCGCGGGCGGGTTTACTCATCGTTTCGTGACCCCCAGTAGTGTCGCGGCCTGCGCCAATCGGCTCTCGA
>JANOPS010000411.1:0-4546 GCA_031421995.1 Gemmatimonadaceae bacterium | reverse complement strand
GCGTACCGCGAAATGGTCTTGCCGTTCTTCTTGTTGTAGGGCCACTCGCCGACATCGCCGTCGTGCCCAACGAACCGATTTCCGGGATAGACGTATTCCAGGTCGTCGCTCACGGGAATCGCGGCATTCATCCATGTGTAGTACGGCTGTTCGAGCGCTGTCCCGTTGTGCCAGAAAGAACTGGTCGTGAAGTAGGCTTTGTCAGACGGAAGCGAAATGGCAAGTCGCCAGGTTGTGCGCGTCAGCAAGTCGAGGGCACCGATGGTGCACGTCACCCCGCCGTCCGCGCCGCGCTGCGTGACATAGTCAACCGGCGTCGACACGTTCGGGGTATGTCCGAAAATGCCGTAGTTGGCTTCAATGCCGCCGCTCGTCCACGGTCCACGCATGGCGATATCACGAAATTTCACGACATGGTTGTCGTAGATGAACGACTTGCCACTGGCCTTGTCGATGGCGCGCCAGATTTTCCCGCCGATCTCCGGAAGGATTGATACGCGAATCCACGTGTTCTCCAAATCGATCACCTTCCACATGCGCTTCACCGGTTGGTTCGTGAAGCCATCAAAGCGGAAGTATGGATAGATTCGACCAACGATCGGAATGGGGTTGGGGTCGGAGAATGGGTACGTGGTGAGCTCTTGGCTGTACTCCCGGATCGTCGCGGGGGTAAAGGCCGGCGCGGCGCTTGGAGCCTTCACCACCTGCCCCGATGCGCCGCGCGCAGCCCCAAGCGCAGCGACACTCAGCACGGCGATGCCACTCGCGCGTCGGAACATGGATGTGCTCACTGCTGGGGCTCCGTGTTGGTGGTATTTCAGAAAATGGCCTGCAGCGCGTTCCGCCATCCACCGTTCGCCTTGGCGATGGCCAGCACGTCCATCGTGATACCGATCGCCCAGTGCAAGAAGAATCCCGGAATGAAGCTCTTCGCACGAAGCGCCAGCGCACCGAGCACCAGTGCCGCTGCCAACGCGCCAAAGACTTCGGGCAGCGGCTTGTTGAAGTGAATCATGACGTACGGAATCGCCATGATGAGCAACGCGCTGTATCCGAACTTTCGAAACAAGGTGAACGTCAAGAACCCACGAAAGAATGCTTCGACACCCATGAATTGCAGTCCGTACGTGAGCTCATATCCCCAGAACGTCGGGCCACCTGCCATCGCTCCGCGATAGAACGGATATTTCGCTTGGAACGAAGGCATGGTGGAAGCCGCAACGAGCAACGGCAGCATGATCAGCCACAAGCCAACGTAGGTCGGAGCGTGCGACAGGGTGCCCCTCCAGCGCCATCCGAAGTCGCGCGGCGACGCCTTGAACAGGAAGGCGACCACCGTCAGCGGCACGAGCGTGCGCAGGAGCAAGGACGTCACGCCCCAGTAGGCGTATGGCGCGAGATCGGCATGGGTGCCCAGCCAGCGCGTAGCCGTTGGCGCCAGGAACGCGCCCATCGCCGACGTGCGATAAAACTCGGGCTTTCCGAAGTACTGGAAGACGATAAGGAGCACGGTGGCCAGCACAAATACGGTCACCGTCTCTCGGTCAAGTGCGGGAGTACCCGCTGGTCGTGCTGGAACTTTCGACGCGGTCCACTCCACAACGCGTTGGCCAATCGACGACCCACCCGCGACACTGGCGGGTGAGGGCGGTGGCGTGACGTGAGTCACGGCGCGTCGTCGCTGGGGAGGGTTGGTTGGTGGGGGCACTGTGCCAATTAAGGACGCGAACGGCACGAGGTCAATTGTGCCTCGACGAACCGTAAGTCTTCCTATACACTTGCCGCATGCTTGAATCGTACAGATCCGCGCGTCTCCCCTGGCCAGTGAAGCCGCCGGCACGCTTGTGTCATATGCTGGTGAGTGCCGGACTCTGCGTCGGCGTATTGGGTTTGACACCGCACACGACACAGGCACAGCCCACGTGGTCACCGCGCCTGCAGCTCGACAACGACTTCTACAACTATTGGAAGTACTACACCAAGCGCTCTGATGAGCAGTACACCAACGGCGTACTCGGGTCGCTCGAGTCTTCTGAAGCACCGTGGTGGGGCAAGCGCTTTGCTTCGACAGTTCCGAACTGTCGTGCGCTGTCCGCGAGCGAGGGGGCGTGTCGGGCGACCTCGCTGACACTCGGCCACGACATGTACACGCCGAACAAGGACCGGCTCCCGTTTGCCAATGCCGACTGGGAGCGCGAGCGTCCATACTTTGCGTGGTTATATATCGGCGCAGCGGCGCGCCTCGTGTCACCGGTGCATCAGCGCATCTTTCGGGTATCGCTTGGCGTGACCGGCTCACCGGCTGGCGGGCGCCTCGCGCAGAAGCTGGCGCATACGATTGGCAATAGTGACGTCGTCTCCGGGTGGGAAACACAGATCGGCTTTGAGCCTGGCGTGCAACTGGAGTATCGACAATCGGCGCTCCTCTTTCAGCGGGGCGGCAATCGACGTTTCGGCATCACGGTCCAACCGGCGGTGGGATTGATCGCGGGCAATATCCGCACGGCGGCTGAGTTGGGCGGCATCGCGCGGGTTGGATGGAATCTTTCGCATCCGTGGGATCCGCGCCTGATGCGCGATCGCGCCCCCCTGGAGTGGTGGCTTGCCGCCGGCGGTCGAGGCAACCTCGTGGGCCGCGATATGTCGCTTGATGGCACGCTGTTCCACCGCACGCGACACGTCGAGCGCGTGAGTACTGTCTCCCAGTACGAGTTTGGCGGCGGCCTGCGCGTGCGTCAGTACGTGTTGGAGTATCGCGCCGTGACGCGCTCACGTGAGTATCGCACAGGCCCCACCAACCACTCGCACAGCTCGATGATTGCCGGCGTCTCGCTGGTGCGCTGACAGACAACCGGCGCCCGCTCACCCTCCGGCATAGGTGTAGGCGAATCCGGCCTTCTGCGCACGCTGTACAGCCACGACGCCGGCGGGCGCCATGCGAGCACCCGGAATAAGGTTCGCACTCAAGTCCGCCTGGATTTTCGTTGCATCTCCCGTCTTGCCCGCCAACTGTTTGGCAAAGAACTCGGTCGCCGCACCGCAGATGGCGAACTGCACACCGCGTGCGCGAATGCCGGGCAGGTTCGCACCCGGTTGACCCTCGATTTCTTCGTGCAGCAGAAAGTTCCGCGTCGCGGCTTTTTTCGTCGTCGGATCCATGATGCTCAACATGGAAATGAACGCCGGATACTTCGCCCATATGGCGTCGTTGTAACCGAACGGCGTGGCGAAGTGCCGAAAGCACACCACAACGCTATTGTCGGCGTCTTTGGTGCCGAGTTTGTCCGCGCTGAACTTGATGACGTTGCGCGCGAACATCACGCCGTCGGGCGCGCCGACAATGGCGCTGCAATCATAAATCACTTTGTTCACGCCCTTCATGCTCCCAAACCACGTGTCCATCTCGTCAGCGACGGGCAGCGCTCGTGCAATCGACGGGAGTACGGTGCCACCGCCAACGGCGGCGCTGAAGGCGGCGGCGCCGCTGGCCAGGCGGGCAAGGAACGAACGGCGAGCGACAGTGAGATCGGTCATGACGCACCCCTTGGGTAGGCGGGTCGACTCCGCAGCGGACGCGCGGCGAAGCAGCCCGTGAATACACGAACATGCGGGCTCTCACCTCAACGTCAAGGGGACCACAACGTCCAGTGCTATTTGCCTCCCGATCCCCCGAACCCGACCGGGTCGGAGGCGGCCCCTACCGCCGGAGCCAACTCAGTATGGTCCGCGTCACCAGCTCGGGCGCTTCATGCTGAATGAAATGTCCCGCCTTCGGGATCGTGGTGATGGTGAGGTCGTTCTCCACCAACTCCCACGTGTTGTTGAGCGCGCCCGCCATCAGGAACTGATCGGTCAGCCCATGGATCACCAACACGGGCGCTTTCACCTTCACCAGTGGTGTTGTGTCAAGCGTATACGGCTCGCGCGGATAGTTCGCCTTGTAGTAGGACAGCATCGCGTCGAAATCGGATCGCGTGAAGGCCTCCACATACAGCTTCCGTGCGGCGGTGTCCCGGACCCACCCTGCCAGCCCGTCTGCCGTGAGTTTTTGTGCGGCGCTGTCCTGCTGAAAGTTGCGCGCATACTGGCTGTTCTTGGCCTGCTGCGGATTCGTCACCAACTCGCGACGGAGGGCGCGCAGATGCGGCAGGTTGAGGATGACCAACCGTTCGACCACCTGCGGTTGGGTGATGGCCACCGACCACGCCACCGCGCCGCCCCAATCGTGCCCCATCACAATGGCCTTTTCGCGACCCAGCGCGTGAATCACCGCGACGACGTCAGCCACGAGCAGACGCATGTCGTAGTTCTCGACCCCCTTCGGTTTGTCCGAAAGATTATATCCCCGCTGGTCGATAGCGACAGCGTAGTAGTCCTTCGCCAAGGCGTCCATCTGATTGCGCCAGGTATACCAATAATCCGGGAACCCGTGAATCATGACCACGAGCGGCTTCCTCGGATCGCCCAACGCGGCGTAGTGAATCTTCACACCATCAGAGTTGGCGAAACCATTGGTGATGCGCGACGTGAGATTCGCGAGCGTGGC
>JANOPS010000410.1:0-1768 GCA_031421995.1 Gemmatimonadaceae bacterium | reverse complement strand
CGATTTCGTCGCACCCACCACGAATAGTTCGTACACGTTGACGTGCGTCGGTGCCGGTGGCAGCGTATCGCGCACGATCGCGATTGCCGTGACGGCCGTGACACCGCCGCCGGGCGGATTCGCGGAAGGGATGGTGACGTTCTCCTTCGACGATTCATGGGAGGCGGCCTATCTCAACGCACTGCCTGTGCTCGAGTCGGCGGGGTTCAGGGCCACGTTCTTTCTGACCACGAACTTCATTGAGCAGGGCTTTGCGCTGTTCCTCACTCCTGCGCGAACGATCGACATCGCGAGACGTGGACATGAGATCGCGGGGCACACGCTCTCGCACCCCGATCTCACGTCGTTATCAGTGGCGGCGGCGCGTACAGAACTGGAAGCGTCGCGCGCCTATCTCTACTTCTTGACCGGCGCACCAGTCAACTCGTTTGCGTATCCGTTCGGCAGCGTGAATGCGACCGTGAAGCAACTCGTGCGCGAGTCCGGCTACACGTCGGCGCGTGGTGTGCGGGATGGTCAGTTGAACGCGCCGACCAGCGACCCTTTCGACCTCTCCAGCGACTGCCTGGGTACGTCGACGACCCTCGCCGAAGTGCGCGCGCGCGTGGATGCGGCCAAAGCCAACAAACAGTGGTACATCATGTGCCTGCATGATGTGTTGCCGTTTGGCGGGGATAATCTCACGCTGACGCCGCAACGGTTTCAGGAGATCGTGAGTTATGTCCGGTCGACGGGAGTTCGTGTAGTCACGGTCGAGCAGGGGCGACTGCTGATGGCGAACTAGAGCGAAGGGCGTGTTTCAGCGCTTGGCGTCGATTGGCTTCCGGCGCCGGCAGCGGGGGACACCTGCGCGTCGACCCGGAGCAGTACGCCCTACGAAGCAATTACGGGATACCCGACGCGCCGACTGGCAAAGCGAACACAGTCCGCGACGTCCTCGGGCTCCACATCCGGGAGTTCCTAGACGACCTTGCTCGGTCGTAAGCCCGACCGAAAGCAAATTGAGGACATCGCATACGCGAATCCGCACGCCGCGCGGAGCCGCGAGCGTGGTCTCGGCATACAAGGAGGGCCGCTGCGCGGCTCCTTCAGCTGCAGCGATTCGCTAGACAATATGCAAGATCAGATCCTTGCAACGGCGATCTGATAGCCTTGCTGCGTCATTTCTTTCGCGAGCAGCAGTCCAGCTTCCTTCGCGAGATCATCCTTGAACGGGATGTAAATCAGACCCTGAATGTCCGATGGACGCTCCATCTTCTCTGACTGCTTCATGAGAATGGCAACTTTCTTCCGTCCCAGCGTCGAGAGCAGCATGCCAAGTTCAAGAACTACATTCTGCCTCGCCCGACACGCCTTCTCGTCCGGATGACCTAAACGATGCCCTTCGTCATCGGGCGTTGCGAGCACCACCGCAAAGCCTACCTCGCCAGTGTACGACTCGAGCTTCTCGATGATCGTTTGCCCCTCAGATGGCAGCTGATCGAGGATAAGCGGGTCAAGTCCCCAGCGACGTAGCATCGCCTCCAACTGCGTTCGTGCCGTCGTGTCATGGCCGTACACGACGAACACCTTGCTGCTCGGTGCTGACACGCCTCCGTTACTGCCATCCGGAGAATATGCGGCCGCAAGTACCTCTTTGACTTGAGCGTTATTCTTGCCTTGCACCACGTATCGACCCGTGTCGAACACGTTGACGATAGCTCCACCCTCACAACGCAGTTGCGTTCCAAGATCACTTTGGAGTCGGGATGCGGACTGAATCTCAATG
>JANOPS010000409.1:0-4248 GCA_031421995.1 Gemmatimonadaceae bacterium | reverse complement strand
CGCCGATAGACATCCCGTCGATTCCCGACTTTGTCGCGATCGTGACGCTATAGCTTGCCACGCCGCTTCATGTCTCGAACAACGGCTTCGAAGGACGAACGCGGCTCCTTTGCGCGGTCTCGAAACGCGGCGAGATCGTCCGCGTCTTCCGCCAAACTGTTCCGCACGACGCATGCGCGCGGACGCTGCGCGAGGCCCCCTCGCTAAGTCGGCGGCACTCCCCACTGCGCACGGAGCCACGTCAGCGCCTCGGCGAACACATCCGCCGGTATCTGATGCGTACCGTCGAACTCACGAAAGGTGGTTTGATACCCGGCGTCGCGCAGCCTCGGCACGAACACGCTTTTCGTCCGCTCGAACGACAACACCGAATCGCGTGTCCCATGCGACACGAACACTTTGGGTTTGCCGCGATCGACATTGGGCGCCATGTAGCCTGGTGAGAACGCCATGAGTTGGCTAAACAGATCACCGTTCGTGCGCCCCAGTGACAAGGCGTACGATGCGCCATCGGAGAATCCGCAGATACCAACGCGAAGCCGATCGATGGAGCAGCGCAAGAAGGTTTCTGAGAGTGCGTTGTCGATAAAGCGACTATCCGCACCGAAGCCGCCGAAACCCCGGTCCCACGTATCGCTCCGCGAGTCGGGCGACAGCAACACGACCCGAGCCGACTCAGCGAAGTCGAGATAGCGCTGCAGCCCGCCGTAGGCATTGCCGCCATAACCATGCAGGGTGACCAGCAGCGGCAGCGCTTCGCCAGCCCGGTACGTAGAGGGAACAAAGCGCAAGCCATCACGGGCTCCGCCCAGTCTGATCTCGCTGATGCCCAGTGCAGGCGCAAAGATTGCCTCACCGGGTCGCGCCACGAGATGCCCGGCGTCAGGGTCCTCCAAGGGCGCAAGCAGCTGTTCCCCGCACCCCGCGAGGAACGCCGCCGCGGTGGCGCTCGTGGCGTACCGAAGCCATTCTCTCCGCGAGACTGCTCGCTCCCCTCCTCCCATCCCGTCTGCCATGCGTTGTTCTCATCAAGGTCTTCTCGCCACCGCTCTTGGCGCGTGCGTCACCGTCTCTCTCAGTGCCCAACAACCGGCGGCCGACGCCGTCACTCTCGCCAAGGCGAAAGCGATTCACGCCAAGGTGCTGTCGATTGATACCCACGTGGATATCAGCCCGGCGAACTTCACCGCCGCCTCGCCGAACTACGCACAGAAGTTACCACGCACGCAGGTCGACTTGGTCAAAATGGAGGAGGGCGGTCTTGTTGGCGCGTTTCTCATTGTCTATGTCGGGCAGGCCGACTCGCTGAACGACAGGACGTTCGCTCGGGCCAACGCACAGGCGCTGGAAAAGTTCGACGCCGTTCATCGGCTCACCGAACAGCTCGCGCCAGACCGCGCCGAGCTGGCGCTGACGGCAGCGGACGCGCGTCGGATTCATGCCGCGGGTAAGCGCGTGATCTTTATCGGCGTCGAGAACGGCTTTCCGATTGGGTCCGACATCACCAACGTGAAGAAGTTTTATGATCGTGGCGGTCGCTACATGTCGTTGGCGCACAACGGACACAGCCAGCTGTCGGATTCGAACACCGGCGAGCGCGACAACGTGTGGTTGCACAATGGCCTGAGTCCACTGGGCCGACAGGTGATCGCCGAGATGAACCGATTGGGGATGATGATCGATGTATCGCATCCATCGAAGCAGTCGATGTTGCAGACAGTCGCCCTGTCCAAGGCACCAATCATCGCGTCGCATTCTGGTGTGCGGGCCATTTGCAATCACAGTCGCAACATGGATGATGAGCAGCTGGATGCGCTCAAGAAGAATCGTGGCGTGATTCAACTGGTCGCGTTCAACAGCTACGCCAAGTGCGATCCAACGCGTGACATCCCGCGAGAACAGGCGCGCGCAGCAGCGGTCGAAGCGTTGCGCAAGGAGTACGGCATCGTGGAGCAGCCCGGTGGCGGGCGCGGCGCGATGCAGGCCGCGATCCAGGGGCTCCCGGAAGCCAAGCGCAATGAATACTTGGCCAAGCAAGAGGACATCACCGCACGTCGCTATCCGTCAGATCCGCCAGCGACGGTGAAGGATTTTGTCGATCACATCGACTACGTGGTGAAGCGCATCGGCATTGATCACGTGGGCATCAGCTCTGACTTTGACGGTGGTGGCGGTGTGGATGGCTGGCGCAACGCGAGCGAGTCGATGAACGTGACGGTGGAGTTGGTCAAGCGCGGCTATACGGAATCGCAGATCGCAATGATTTGGGGCGGGAATTTATTGCGCGTTATGGGCGAGGTGGAGAGGGCGGCTGGGCGCTGAACCGCGTTGGTGCTTTCGTGGCCCCGCACTCCGCTCCGAGATCACCGCGCGTGATCTGCTGGATGGTGATCGCGGTGGTTTGTGGCCAGACGGCCGGCGCGTACCGAACGCGGCACGAGGATTCGCGATGCGGCTTTTTGGTGCGCGTTCCACACGGCACGCGCATTAGCATGGAGGTGCGTCTGACCAAGACGATCAGATCACCTTCACGAGGAGTCCATCATGCACGATATGCTTCGACACGCGCTGTTCAGCGCCGCTGCTGTTCTCGTTGGTACCGCAACCTTCAACGTCGGACGCAGTGTCGCCCAGAAGCGACCGACCGACGACAGTACCATGTCCCCATCCGGTTGCGGCGCCGGCAGAGTCGTGCTGTGCGGTTCCAGCACGACACACGTCTGCACAGAATCGACCATGCTCTTCGTCGGTTTTGATGAGGTGGCGCGAAACGGAGGCTACACATTTGGGAAGCCCGCGGAGTGCACGCCCACCGAAAGTCATTCGCTATACAAGGAACCGTGATAGCGATTCTCATCGTGAAGCGGGCGCAGATACCGGCGCCCGCCTCAGCGTTCACCAACCAGCTACCGCGCCCCAGCGAATGCCTTCACAAACTTGCCATCCGGCGCAAAGACGCGAACGTCTTTGCCTTGCCGGTCGTAGATGAACACCCGACCTTTGGCGTCGACCGCGATGGACTTGATGTAGTTGAATGACGTCGGACCCGCGTCACCGCCGCCAATGCGCAGCGTTTCGGTCAGCGTCCAGCGCGCTGGTGGCTGAGCCAGAGCGCTGCTGACAAGTAGCAGAGTGGCTACGCCCAACCTTCGGTGTTGGTGAGCGGTCGGACTCGTGTACGGGCCGCATCTGCGATCTCACCGGCACCACGTCGCGGTAACGCGACACCGGGTCTGAGGAGCTGTAGCGGCCCGTACACGAGTCCGACCGCTCACCAACACACGACGACCTCTACACCGCCTCTGACAAACTCGTGAAGTTGAAATCCCGCGCCCGAATCGATGGCATCACCACATCGCCGCCTTGCTCAGTGCCCGCCAGCCGCTCCGCCTGACCCAGCGCCTCGATGTTGTTCAGCAAAAACAGCGGCGATTCGTTGAACCGAAAGTTGCGCAGCGATTTGGTGATCTTGCCGTTCTCCACCAGGAACGTGCCATCGCGTGTCAGGCCCGTGTAGAGAATGGTGCGCGGATCCACCTCGCGCAGATACCACAATCGCGTAACCAGAATGCCGCGAGTGGTGCCCTTGATCAGATCATCGATGGTTTGCGTGCCGCCGGCCATCTTGAACGTGGTCGGGGAACCCGTTGCGACCTTGCCCTGCTTCTTGGCCCAGAAGCGCGAATAGATGAGCTGTTTCAGCACGCCCTTCTCAATCCACACCTGTCGACCAATCGGCATGCCTTCGCCGTCGTACGGTTGCCCCATGAGTTGCGGGTCCGCGGGATCGGAGTAGATCGTCACGCGTTCGTCAACAATCTTCTCGCCCACCTTGTTGCCACCGCCGGTCTTCACAAACGGGCTGCGCCCTTCGTCGGCGCTGCGGGCATCGGCGTAGCCTGAAATGAGCTGCACAAGGTCGCCCACGGCCTGCGGTTCCAGAATCACCGTGTACCGACCCGGTTCGAGCGCCACCGGTTTGCGAGAGGCCACCGCCTTCTGCACCGCGCGTTCGGCCACACGACGTGCGTCCAGTTGCGCCCAATCCGGGTGATCGGCCGCGGCCCAACCTGAGCCGGTGCCATCGGTGGTGCGCGCCGTGAGGGTGTAGTTCGCGCTGGTGTTGCGACGATAGGCAAACATGCCACTGCTGTTGCCGATGGCCGAGGCGCCCGCGCCGGTCACGAGGTAGCCGGCAGCCTTCACGTCACCCGCCTTTCGCGCCATCTCGAGTGCAATCAACGCCGC